>NZ_JANNDR010000383.1:0-7306 GCF_031378165.1 Chamaesiphon sp. OTE_75_metabat_556 | reverse complement strand
TTAAAGATACTTTGTTTACTGCTGCATTTCAAGGAGTTTTTCAACTTTATCTTTCTGAGGAGATTTTAGATGAAGTTAGCCGCAACGGTATTAAGAGACAGTTATCTACTCCGATTATCTAGTCACATACAATCTCAAAGACTTTCCGGTCAGATCTTATCAAGATTATAATCTTTCGGTGCTGTATCCAGATGATTTTTTGTTAGCTCTTTGCGACGATTGCGGCGATGAAGCATTAATAAATGTTCTAGAAAAGCAATCCCATAATCTAAAGAAAACGTCAGTATCGCCATTGCAAATTCTCGATAAGTTAAGAATAAATAGATGCAATAAATTTGCAGACAGGCTGTATAGAGCGATCGGGGATCGCTACTCTCTCTAGAATTTTGCATTACCGCGTTAGCATGATGTAAAATCCTAGCATGTTCGGGCGATCCATGCGATCGGATTTTAATCGCTCAAACCATTAATAATTCTCTCACTTTAGTTAGCTGCGATCGTGCTTTCACTGCACACTCAATTCAACTACGATGGGAATAAATCAAAACTAAAGACTATGGGAAAATCGATCGCCTAAGCTCCAGATTGCTTGTGCAACAGCCCAAAAAACACTATTTCGATCTCAATTCACCAAAAGAATAAGGTAGCAACTTTTACAGTTACTACCTCATTTTCAATGTTTAAAACCCAGATTTATTACAGAATCAATCTATGCAGGAAGTAATACTGCATCAATAATGTGGATGACACCATTATCGGCGGCAACATCAGGGGTTACGACTTTAGAATCATTAATCTTGACACCACTTGTAGCATCAATTTTCACTTCCGAACCTTCAACTGTTTTTGCTGATTTGAGCTTAACAACATCAGCCGCCATTACCTTGCCAGCAACGACATGATAGGTCAGGATTTTTGTGAGCTTAGGAATATCTTTGAGCAGTGCATCAACAGTACCTGCTGGTAGTTTTGCAAATGCTTCATCAGTTGGTGCAAATACAGTAAAAGGGCCTGCACCTTTGAGCGTATCGACCAAACCAGCCGCTTTAACAGCAGCAACTAAGGTTGTAAAAGAACCTGCACTTACGGCAGTATCAACTATATCAGCCATGTGATTTATTTACTCGATTTAGTGGACACCTTTGTAATGTAACGCACTTTTAATCGTAGTGGTGTCCGAACATCTAATTAATTATTTGTTCTCCAAATAGGGCATTATAAACGATCGATTAAAATATTGCTTTCTTTTAAACAAACGTGTAAAACATTACGTTATTTTGGTTTATAAATTACTAAATCTATCTTTGGGTAGATTTCAATATTTAGGATAGTGCTTTCCGATCAGTACAAGCGATCGCCAATGTTATGGCTCGGCACTGGCTTTTTTCTTGCTAAATAAGACTTGAATCCCTAGTGCGACTAGCCCGATCGCAATAATCCCAAATACGGCTGCACCCAATGCTGTCGATCCAACCACCAGCGTTCTGACTGCGGTAGCAATATTCGTGGCCATCGTCGTCTTCTGGATCATGGGTTTGGTGGCAAATGTCGTGGCGATTTTGCTAGTCATCGCATACATCGCGATCGACATTGCGCCGGCAATCAGCGCGCCAGTCAAACAACGTAAGGGTGTGGGTAAGCTGGCATCAGGAGGTGTAGTTTGAGTCATCAGGAGGTTGGAGGTTGGAGGTTGGATTTGGGAGCGATCAGAATAATAGCTAATAGCTACGGGTAATGTCTAAATCTTTAAACTACTCTGACACCGCGATCGTTAAATTGGGTGACAAATAACTCTAAATCTGGGTCGGGAATCGCCGCACGGACTTGATGATACAGGTTTTCGGCTTGGGATTGAGAACTGGCTAGACCAAATACCGTCGGCCCCGAACCGGACATCATCGTGCCGAGATGGGGATGCCGCTGAAATTCTGCACGCAATTGACTGACGAGTGGATAAGCTGGTAAGACCACTTTTTCTAAATCGTTGTATAAACGTTGCCCAATTTTAACGGCATCTTGAGTCGCGATCGCGCGGACGAGATCCCCAGAATGGACGCGATGAGATCGCGCGGCTAAACCATCAGGATCTAGTGCGTATTCATACTCAAATTCGCGTCGATAGGCCGCATACGCCCAGGGGGTCGATACCTCCAGACTTTGATATTTGCCCAGCACGACATGAATCCCCTCTAAGCTAGGTAGGGGCGAGATGACCTCGCCTCGACCCGTGGCAATGGCAGTGCCGCCGGAAATACAAAAGGGCACGTCAGAACCCAGTGTTGCCCCCAACTGTTGTAAGTCGCTCTGGGTCAGTCCTAGCTCCCACAATAAATCGATACCAACCAACACAGCAGCGGCATTTCCCGATCCGCCCGCCAATCCTGCGGCGATCGGAATCTGCTTGTGCATGGTAATTTCGACACCACCATATTCGCGAAAAGCAGTGGGAAATTCTTGTTGCATCAATTCCGCTGCACGATAGGCTAAATTGGTGCGATCGAGTGGAACTTGAGGATGCCCGCAGTGCAGAATAATATCATCGGTACTCAAAGATTCGATCTTGACTCGATCTGCTAAATCGACTGTCTGCATCACCATGACTAGTTCGTGATAGTTATCGGGTCTGATGCCGAGGATTTCGAGATGGAGATTGATTTTCGCGGGAGCGATGAGAGTATAAGATTTCATCTAACTATTTATGATTTACAAACCAAATTCGATCGTTGGCGTAGCCTACCGTAGGTAATCAAGATTTTGCGATCTAGGTATCTAGGTGGTGCGGATTAAAACATGGCCACTATACCAAAAACTAACTGGCAGAGTCTTATCGATCGATCTGCCGATCGACTGCATATTTGTAGATTGATCGCCCAACTACATCTTATCGCCTCTGTTTCCGGAATCTACTGCTATTGATGTGTATATGGATTAATCATGTTTAGCAAATCGAGCCGTTGGCGGAACCTCTCCCTGTGAGCATCCATCTCGATTCACAAAGATTGTAATTTTATGACAAATATCCCTCTGCTGCACCGAGCATCAAGACTAGATCGGGGTTTAATTGCTGGCACGATCGCGATCGTGGCGAGCTGGCTGTATTTTAATCATGTTCCGCTCCAGTGGTTGGCAACATCGATCTTCGATGTCTCGCCCTTCAATGCCGTCATCCTGGTTGCTGGCGCATTGCTATTGGCATTCCTGGGTTGGCGTTATCGTCAATCCATTGAACTAGCACCAGGGCTACATCGACTGCCCTTGATAGTGATGCTGGGTTGTGGCATAGGATCGATGGCGACGCAATGGTTGGTGTCCTTAACACAGTTACCCGTCGGATTATTTTTACTAGGTAGCTACGGTTTATTGGGTTTATGGTTGGCTCCATCGGTGTGGCGGCGGGGTTTGCCGGTCGGGATCGCGATCGCCTGTTTGCTGCCCTTTGGTGTGCAGTTTAGTGTGGGAGTCGGTGCGCCTGCCAGGATCTTGACGGCGCACATCGTCGAATGGATTTTGCACCAGTGGCAGATTTCGGCCATTTCCGCTGGCGATGTCATCGTCTTGAATACGGGCGTTGCCTATGTGGATTTGCCTTGTAGCGGACTCAAGAGCATGTGGACGGGTACGTTGTTTCTATTGGCAGCAACCTGGCTGGAAGGACGGCAGATCGGTCTGCGGTGGCTGTTTGTCGGACTGGCGAACTTGGGGTTTCTAGCGATCGCCAATACCGGACGCGTCTTAATTTTGACGATCCTGATTCACGTTTTACACCAGCCAGCATGGGCAGAAATTTTGCATGTGCCAATGGGGTTGATCGGGTTTGTAACGGCCAGTTTGCTCACTTGGTTACTGTTACGGTTCGTGCCAAACAGGGCAGCGCAGTCGGCAACTAGCGAGCGAATCGATCGAGTAGCTACAGTGCTCAACTGGCGATCGCTAGTCGCATTATCTGGGTTATTGCTAGTACTGGCGATCGTCCCCATGCCACAACCAGAGCGGGCGATCTCCGCAATTGATTTATCAAACTTGCAATGGGTGGCACCGATGCAGACGCAAACATTGGATCTCAATCCTCAAGAGCGGAAGTTTTTTGCTAGCTATCCCGGTGTAACTACCCGCAAACAACAATTCCAATATGGAGACTTAACCGGAACGTCCGTCGTCGTTGCAAGTCCAACTTGGCAAGCACACCACGCACCAGAAATATGTTTGGCCGCGAGCGGTTACAAAATCGCACCTGTGGTACAGCGAGTAATTACGCCAGAAGTAACGGCACGATGGTTATCACTCGATGACGGCAACCGATCGGCAATCTATTGGTTTCAATCGGCAACCCGCACGACTGATGATTTTATGTCGCGCTTTTGGGATGACGTATTTCGCCGCGAATCTCGCTGGACGATGGTTTCGGTGGTATTCGATCGAGCCGATGCCCCAGACACACCCACAGTCCAAGCGTTTATTAAACAAACGCACGATGCAATCGATCGAATGAATTGAGAAAGGGGATAGAGGATCGTGAATTTTCGCTCCCAGTTTCCCAGTTCCCCCTAACCCTAGCCCCTAGCCCCTTGCCAACATGAACAAACTCTTCTTCTGGATCTCCAACATCACGCTCCTACTAGTTCTCTGCGTGGGCTATTTACCCTCAATGGGGATGGCATTGGTTCGTGACTCATTTGCCGGTAACGTACCACTCGATCTGATGGTGCCATTATTTGGCTTGGTAGGTGTGCCGATAACTACAGCGATCGCTGGCAGACAGCGGCAGCAGTCAAAGCTGAAGCCATCTTTATCGCTATTCGAGCTGTTCTATGCTCTAGAAGCACCGATTTTGGTTGTCTGCGCGATTCGATTATTTCTGTTGCGCGATCTGACTCCGGCTACTACATTCTTGCTGGTTTCGGGTGTATTGGGCTGGTTGGGAAGCTGTTATTGGTTTTGGCAACAGCGTCAAGTAGAATCGACCGATGAGCAGCGGGGGAATTTATTCTCGCTGGTGGGTTTGAGTTTGTTCTTATTTGTATCCCTATATGTGGTGGCGATCGCCTTATTCTTCGTGCTGCCTGTGGGCGTGTTGTTGTTCACCAATTTCTATGTTGTCGTAATTTCTATTGTCGTGTTTCCGTTGTTCGCGTGTGGTTACGCGATCGGCAGTTTGCCATTTGGGATGTTGTTTGTGGCGCAGCAACTATGGTGGCAAAATCTCCAACAATCGATCGAACGTTATGGCAAACGGCAAGTACAGGCGTTAGCTGGCGGGTTGGCGATCGTCTGGTTGGGTAGCTTGATCGCCCTGCAACAACAGCCCCAAGTTGAGGCATTTAGTCTGCTCGAACAAACACCAATCGATCGTCAAACCAATCTCCAAAAATCGGAATTACTGCGGCAGGGATTTATAAATGCCTACCTCGCCGAGTATCGTTATTTGCGTTATTCAGACGATCGGCGGGTATTCGCAGCCTATCGTTGGCTCCAGTTCCCCGATTCGATGGCGCAGGGTATTCAAGCTACTTATAATTTCGTCACCCATCCGTTTACCTATCAGGGCAAGCGCGAAGATCGCCAAGCTGCGGCCAATGGCTACGCTCAATTTTTTGATGAGTCGATTCTGCGCGGCGAGAAAAAGACCATTCGCCATGCTGTAGAATCGGATTTCAATCGGAGTCAGGCCAATGCTGGATTGTGGAGTATCGATACCAAACGGGTACTATTAGCCCAGCAGCAGGTCAAAGTCTCGCCCCACGGGGATTGGGCTGATGTAGAACTGCATGAAACCTATGCAAATCAAACGATCGATCCGCAGGAAATTTTCTATTATTTCTCCTTACCCGAAAGTGCGACGGTGAGTGGGCTATGGCTGGGTGAATCTGACGATCTCGCTCGTCGTTTCCCATTCCAAATTTCCACCCGTGGAGCTGCCCAAAAGACCTACAAAGCAGAGGTCAAGCGGCGAGTAGCTCCAGTAGATCCGGCTTTATTAGAACAGGTAGGGCCACAAAATTACCGACTGCGAGTTTTTCCAGTCTTAGCCAATCAGCCGATGCACATGTGGATGACATATAAAGTCATGAAACAGGATAGTGTCTGGCCGCTGCCACATCTCAACGAACACCGCAACGTGTACTGGAATAAAAATACCCAACGCACTATCGATCGTCAGTCAGTAGCCGGAGCGGGTGACTGGTTGCCCCAATCGATCGCTGCCGATAAATCTGCACCACAAGTACATCAACTGACGTTACCAAATGGCAGCAATATTATCGCCAAACCCTTCGACCTGAAAGGCTATAGTTTGCCTAACGGGAAACGACTAGCGATCGTCCTCGATAGCTCTTACAGTATGAATGCCCATCGTCTAGAACTAGCAAAAATGATCGGTTGGTTGCAAACAAATATTCTGCCCCACAACCAGATCGATCTTTATCAGACAGACAGCCAGCCAGAGAAAGCACAGCTATTGCCACTGGCGGGTTTCAAGCCAGACAAAGTAGTCTTCTACGGCAAAATCGATCCACAGCAAATGTTGGCGCAATTCCACACCCTCAGCCAAGGAACTGCTAATGCCAAATATGATGCGATCGTGGCAATTACCGATCGCGGTAGCTATGAATTGACAAAGGATCTAAATAAAGAGCGATCGCTGTCTGCGCCCCTGTGGATGGTGCATTTGGGTGGATTGCCTCATGCCTATGATGATGCCACGATCTCATCGATTCAGAGCAGCGGTGGCAGCATCTCCACAGACATCAAAACAGTGATGCAGCGGATTGCGACACTGCCCAGTTTGGGCGAGGGCACATCGTTATTGAGCGTGGTAGATAACTATGCTTGGTTCTTGAGTCAAGCCAAAGATCCGGCCGCACAACAGGACAATAACTTTGATGCGATCGCCGCACGGCAATGGGTAACTCAGGTGAGCCAATCGCTGAAGCCAACCCAGTTAAAAGAGTTAGATGCAGTACACGTCCTCGCCAAACGTTACAACATCGTCACGCCCTATTCATCGGCGATCGTGTTAGTAAATGACGCCCAGAAACAGAGTCTCAAGACTGCTGAGGGAGATAAAGATCGCTTCGGGCGCGAAGGCGAAGATAAAACCGCCCCGTTGGCATCACCCCAATTGATGCCTTCAGGACAGGTTTCGGCTACGCCAGAGCCTGCTGAGTGGTTGTTACTGTCGATCGCACTCTTGATGTTGGGGATTGTTTATCAGCGTAATACGACAAAAACGGTAGTTTGATTTTTACCTAACCCAAGTTGGTTGCGTCGATAGAAAAATAGATCGAAGCAATTTGCTAATAGATATTAT
>NZ_JANNDR010000360.1:0-12258 GCF_031378165.1 Chamaesiphon sp. OTE_75_metabat_556 | reverse complement strand
TGGCACAACTATCGAGCAGATTGAAATGAGACTTCTTACCTTTTTTGAAACTCAACAATTACAGACTCCAATTCAAATTTCAAATACGATTCAACATATCTACAACCTTATTCTGTAGTCTTCCGGCGGGAAGGGAGTAGTCTAACCTGTTCTAAGATGTCAGTCACGTAAATATATCAACTATTTTCATCTTTGAAATGTGACTAAATCCCCATCCCCAAATGGAGACAGGGATAAACCTAAATTACTTAATCAGCTCTAGTCCCCGCTTAGATAAAGCCTCAGCAGTGATGCCATTAAATGCCATCAATTGACCCGCAGTAGCCGTAGTTTCGCCACGTTTCCAGGCGAAGGTATCGCGAGGTGAGATCGATCGCAACATCACTGGTTCGAGCATCGCAGGTGCGCCACCTGTTACGCCGATTAAGGCACTGCCACCGAAGATGTCGGCGAACTTCGCATCCGAGAGGAAACCACCATCAGGTTCGCTACAGGTATCCCACGCGACATCGCTAGGGCGATAGAGGCGACGAGGATTGATAATCGAGACGATTTTTGAGCCGATACCTTCGGTTTTTAAAAATGCAGCGGCTTCAACCGCTGGTGCTAGCGTCATGTCACCGATAACTGCGAAGACTACTTGCTTGTCGCCAGGGGTTTCTTGCAAGACTACCGCGCCGTCTTCTAAGCCTTGACGAGTTTGGGCGAAAGTAGTGCGGATGGGTAAGGGTGATTTACTCGCGGTAATTACTATGCCTTTGTTTTGGGTAGTTAATGCCCAGTCGTAGCAGACTTGGATACTATTCGCATCGGGTGGGAAGACGGGGAAGACGTTACCATTGCGCATCATCGAGGCGAAGTAGGCTTCGATTTCGGGGCGTTGGTGCGTCCAACCGTTACGTCCTTGTTCGAGTGCGCCAGCGGTGTAGAGAGTGATGGTAGAAGGTGTCTTGCGGCGCAGTTCTGCCATTGCTTGGGTGACGGTTTGCCAGATCGGTAAACCATTGATGGCGAAGGATTCGTAGGAACACCAGAGGGTACGCGCACCCATCAGAGCCAATCCGGCGGCGAGTCCCGCACAAGCATCTTCACTCAGGGGTTCGTAGACTTGCCCATCGGGTGCTTGGAAGTATAAATCGTCGGTGGTGGGGTGGATGATTTTGAGGGCTTGGTTGATATTGGCAATCCCTGAAGCTTCATTCCCGTCGGCGTTGGTGACGAGGAAGTTTTTATCTGTTTGTCCGACGTAGCCGACTAATCGCCCCATCGCGGTGGTTGAGACTTTGGCTTCGCCTGTGGCGTATTCTTCGAGCGGGAGCGTACCGAGGCTGGGGACTGGGAATACTGATTCGGTAGTGGCTACTTTAGAAGAAGAACCACCGCCAGCGCGTTCGCAATTGGTGCGCACTAGTTCCCACGCTTGGAGATGGAGCGCGCGAGTTTTTAAACCGCTAATAATGTCGGCATTATCGAGGGTGTGGTGAGCGTAGAGGTTATGGGATTTGGAACCTGTGGCGTGAACGCCAGCACCTTTGAGCTGTTTGATGATGAAGACGGTTAATTTCCCACTGAGGGCAGATTTAGCGGCTTTATCGACACCAGCTAAGATTGCTTGAGTAAAGGCTAACCGTTTTTCTAAGGAGAATAACGTACTATCGACATATTCACCAGTCTGATTTTTGTCGTCGAAATCCTTGGCATTCACCATAATGACTTCTTCAAACCCGTTACCAGTCCAATAACTCAGCATCTCTTGATTAGTCTTAGTAGACACCATACTATGATGCTCCTGACTATAACCATTCCACACCAATACAGGTAAGAAATTTGTCACAGTGGGAAACGCAGTATGGAAATGCTGCATCGCACTGATAATATACGGCTCGCCCAAACCACCATCGCCGACAGTGAAGGGAAATAATTTACCAGGGTGCAATTTCGCCGCAGACATGGCGAAATGTTGACCTTGACCGAGTGGCCCTGCTGGAGCGAGAATACCAGGGATAAAGCCAGACAAGTGCCCGATTAAACCATCTTTCTCGCGGAACTGATCTCGTAATTGCTGAACGGTACTGATGCCCATTGCTTCAAGGGATCGATCGAGAAACATGGCACTATAGAATCCTGGTGCATGATGTCCGACTTCCGTGAGAATATTCTTATGTCCAAGCATTACCAATGAGGCGTAAACTTCGGCTTGGCTGGCAAATCCGCCAGGATGTCCAGAAGCCTTGCTCGCGCAAACTTGTAAGGTGAGATAGCGCAGCGCGTCGGCGTAGAGCAAGGTTTGAAAAGCGGCAGCGGGATCGTTGGCATTGGCGATGCTTGTTTGCCCAGTTGCGATCGCTGGTGTCTTACCATGAGTATCGAAGCCTGGGAGCAATTCCCCAAAATACTGAATTCCCTCGGCAAATGCTGGAGTCTGAACCGCAGTAGTCATAAATATAGTCGCCTTTGAATAGTAGATCTGCGATCGATGCTACCAGCTATTCTGGGTCAGTGACACATTTTCGGGTCGATGCAAATTCATTTAGCTGTCAATCAATGTGGTTGCTGAATTGTTTGACTATCGCCCATACTGCACAGTTGAACCAGATCCTGATGTAAACTAAGATTTTTAGCTCGATCGGTTGTCACTTCAATGATGGCACTACGATTATTTGTTAACGATCGATTATAATCGCGAATCAATTCGTCTCGATCTTGGGGATGATAGTAATCTAATTTAAACATCACCGCTGCATGAGCAAAATCCAAGCCATGTGGCGTTCCGAAATAAGTATCGAAAATCTGGGTGGATTTGGCGATCGGTAGAAAGGAAAAAATTCCGCCACCATCATTGTTGATAATGATGACAATTACGGGTTGTAAATTGTGCTGCAATAATGCGAATGAATTTAAGTCATATAGGCTCGATAAATCGCCGACGATCGCTGTCGCTGGAGCCTGTAAACCTACTGCAAATCCAGTTGCTGAAGCGATCGCACCCTCAATTCCACTCGTACCGCGATTTGCACCGATTCGCAGATTTTCGGGGTGGTTTTCTTGATCGATCTTCCCCACACCATACATATCCAAATCGCGAATCGGCATACTATTTCCCACCCACAATCCATGCTGGCGGGGAATCAGTTCGGAAATAGTTCGAGCGATGAGGGGTTCGGTGAGCTGGGGAGTTTTTAAAAAGTTAGTAATTGCCAGCCCAAGTTTATCTGAATCGGTTCGTAGTTGCTGTACCCAGTCAGACGTGGGAAGCTGTGGTAACTGCTGAATCAATCGATCGCAGAGATAAGCAATGTCTGATTCGATTCTAGCTGAGACGAGATGATTGGGATCGTAACGTTCGGGATTATCGGTGATCGCAATATAATTTGTCGGTGGATATTTCTCGATCCACTTCAATAACTGTGGTGAGACAATTCTCGTCCCGATTTGGACGATCGTATCGAGCTGCTCTAATTCAACAGATCGATCGGCAAGTAATAATCGATCGAAGTAATGAATCAAATTCGGGAAATCCTGACGCAATCTTAATCCTGACTGGACATCGGCAAAAACAGCCCAATTTAGACGCGCTGCTAATTGAATAACCGCATTCATCTCGACTGTGGATTTTAACTTACCAACAACTAAGATTCCTTTGGTAGTAGATACGATCGTGTCGATTAGAGTTTCAATTTCGGCAGTAGTGGAAATAGTTAATTTATCGGCATAACGAGTATATGGCGTTGGCGGAGCCTCTCCTCCGGAGAATCGATTTTCACTCCACTTCACCAAACTCATAGGTATTTCGACAGGTGTATCGTCTAGCGGTGCTAACGGCTCCCGAAACATGCAATTGAGATGTACGACTCCGCCTGGAGCTTGTCGCGATCGAGATACAGCCAGATCGATCGTCGTTAACACCATATTGGGGCTAATTTCGGCTGTAGGGCAAGGTAAATCGAATTGCCAGACTGGGTAATCTCCATACAAATTCACCTGATTAATCGTCTGATTTGCCCCCGTATGGCGCAATTCTGGCGGTCGATCGCTAGATAAAATTATCAGCGGCAAATTATCCATTGCTGCTTCAATTACGGCCGGAAAATAATTCGCCGCTGCGGTGCCAGACGTGCAAATTAATACCGCTGGATTGCCTGTCGCGCGGGCATACCCGATCGCATGAAAAGCTGCCGCACGTTCGTCTAAACAGATAATCTTGTTTGCTTGCTGACTTTGAGCTACAGCTACAGTTAATGGGGTCGATCGAGAACCGGGCGAAATGATCAAATAATTAACCCCATTTCTGACCAATTCTTCGACGATTAAATATCCCCATAACTGATTCATGTTGTTCGTAGTTCGCCTAATTTAAGCTGTGGCGATCGGTTAAATAAGATCGATCGCGCTGTTACATAAGTTTAATCCCGGACTACTAATTTTACATCTAATCTAATTTCACGACCATCTTACCGATGTTTTTGCCATCGAATAGACCCAGGAAGGCGTCTACGGCTCGATCGATCCCCGTGACTACCGTTTCTTGGTTTTGCAATTTACCCGCCTGGAAATAACCCCCGACTTCGCGTTGGAATTCCTCGATCAGATGGAGCGAATCGCTGACGATTAGTCCCTTCATCGTCAAGCGTTTGGTCGTAATATTGAATAAATTACTCGGCCCAGGAGTAGGCTGTTCGGCATTGTAGCCAGAGATGCCGCCGCAGGCGATAATGCGACCGTAGACACGCAGTGCCGAGAGTGCGGCTTCGAGACTTTCGCCGCCGACGTTGTCGAAATAGACGTCGATGCCGTCTGGGGCTGCTTGCTGAAGTTGTTCGAGGACGGGGGCAGTTTTGTAATTAAACACTCGATCGAATCCACATTCTGTCTTCAGAAATTCAATCTTTTCAGCCGAACCTGCCGAGCCGATAACTTGGCAGCCGCGTAACTTGGCCAATTGTCCGGCAACATTGCCAACTGCACCAGCCGCACCAGAGATAAAGATCGTTTCGCCAGCTTTAACATCGACTAGATTCAATCCCGCCCAGGCAGTTAAGCCCGTCGCACCGAGCAGACCTAGATAAATCGAGAGCGGTTGAATTTCGCGGTTGACTAGTTGCAATGCCTGCGGTTCGGCGATGAAGTATTCGCGCCAACCCAAGCTAGAAGTAACGATATCGCCAGCTTTGAAGCCCTCAGCGCGGGCTTCGACGACTTCCCCAACGGCACTTCCTTCAAGTGGTTTGTCCAATTGAAATGGCGGTACATAAGATTTGGCATCGTTCATCCGACCGCGCATGTAGGGATCTACCGACATGTAGAGATTGCGGACGAGGACGCGATCGTCTGGTAGTGGTTCCAGTTTGGTTTCTACCAGATTAAAGTTGGCTGCTGTTGGCATTCCATTTGGGCGCGAGGCTAGTTGAATTTCGCGACTGACGATCTCGGTCATAATTGGCTCCTAATTGGTGAGATGCTAATTGGCATGTCAAATTCGATCTTTCCTAGCGTCTTGGCATGACTTAGAAGGGGATTTGTTGACGATCGCGAAAGAAGTCGCCACTCAGGCTGGGAGCCGCGTCTGTGTCAAATCGAGTAATTCGCGATCGATCGTCAGGATATTCATATCCTCATCGGGATAGATACCAGCGTTATTAATCAACACATCGAGTCGGGGCAAATATCCGCCAAAATCTTGGGCAGCGCGATCGATCGAGTCATCATCGGCGACATCTAAAAGCAGCGGTTAGAGATCGCTAGCAAATAACTTTTGGTAGCGATCTCGATTGCGATTATCTTTGAGAGCAATTTCGATCCTAATTGTCTGGAGATCGTCGCTAGCTATCTGTGCTAACGCTGTCAATAAATCGATCGCTGCCTGGGGCGAATCGACTTGGCTGCTGATGACATCCCGACCATTGGGCACGCGATCGAGTGGTAGGAATTTTGGCTCAGAACTGACTAAGATGGCATCATCGTTATTAACAAATGTTGGCTTACCATTACCCGCATATTCTCGACCGAGATCGATTTGAGCGAGGAGCTTGTATTCGGGGCTGACTTGTTCGACGATCAGTTTTTCGCGCCGTACGGGCACTTCGACATACAAAATTTGAGTGTCAACTTCTTTGCGGACGACAATTTCCCCAGTCTTGCGCCTAGTCAGATTGACCATCAAGCGTTCTTCTAACAACTGAAAAATTTCTGATGTGAGTACATTGGCAGGATCTACTGTTGTCGATCGTCGCGGCTGCGGTTGGGGCTGGGTATCTACAGATCGATCGGAAATCATGAGTGGCTCCAAAAATAAGTTGGTGAGTCGATCTGTCAAAAAAAATTCACTCCCGATTGTCGAGTGAGCCAATGTTTAGCTCGCTTGGCAACTGTTAGCGATAGCCAGTGAGTCTGGGCGGATCGGTTCGATTTGCCCAGACTCGATAATTTAGTTGCGATCGACAATCGGTCGATCGTCAACAGTTTTGATGTCGATTTCTTCACGGCGTACCTGCTCTTGAGTCGTCGCAGTTTCTCGATCTACGACTTTACTGACTTTGACTTCTTCGCGGACGAAGGCTTCTTTGTGAAATTCGGGGACTTCTGCATACACTTCCAGCCGCGAAACTTCGCCTTCTTTAAAGTTAGCTTCGCCAGGAACTGTAGTAGTGGCACCAGTGCTGGGCATCCGCTCGATGACGACGCGCTCTTTTTGAACGGGGACGGAGGCCGTGGCTGTTTCCGTCTCGACATGCTTACTAATTACAGCTTCGCCAGTTTTCTGACGGGTTTTGCTGGCGATTAGTCGCTCTTGATAGAGTTTGAAGCTGGGGTGGTTGCGATCGTTCATCGCATAGAGATCGGGGTCGCGATCGTCTGTCGGGGTGGCCGCGACCGGTGCGGGGACGGTTACTGGGGTAGGAGCTGGGGTAGGATCTGGGGTAGGAGCTGGCGTGGGTACTGGGGTAAGGGCTGGTGTAGCTTGACGCGGGTAATCGATCTCGCCATCGACATAGGGAGTATCGAGATCGAGCATCTCATCACCAGCGGTAGGAGCTGCGTAGCGGCGATCGCGAGTAGAGCCGACACCAGTTGTGGGAGCAGTAGAGCGATAAACGCCTCTGACCCGTTCTTCATGGGCAGCATCGACGAGAGTATCATCGGTCAATTCTGGCAGCGACTCAACTTGATACTTGGTGAGATTTTCGGCATGGACGCGTTTTTGGTGATACTCGATCCGCGCGCGACCGATTGGCAACAACACGCGTTTGCCCAAAATCCAAATCCCGGTATTGATAACCAAGTATCGAAAATGCCCGTAGTCATCGACTAGCACATCTTCAACCGAGCCGATTTTTTCATCGGCAGCGTACAAATCCATCCCTTTCACATCGTCGTCGCCAAAATGCTGTTTGTAGTCTGGATCGAAATCTTTGATTTTATACAGAGCCATCCGATTTAATCCTCATTTTTAGACTGCTTTACCTGTAAATGATAGAGATCGAACGATTTCCTGTTATCTTTCGATGTGCCGAGATCGCTCGCACCATTAGAGAGAGCAAAAAATCTTGTCTTTCTTGCCTTCCTAAATGACTCCTAAATAACATCATTGCTAACGTCAAATCCGCAATCTAGTTCCTCAAGTACATAGCTCGATCGAGTTTCTAGTAACTTTAAGATCTCGATCGAGCTATTGAGTTTAGTTAGGACGGAGACATAACTGGTTCGCCTTTACTCAGCGCGGCTTGCAGCTTGGCTTCATCTTCTTTAGATAGTGAAGTCCGCAAAACTTTGCCCTCAAATTTGCTCAAGTCTGCCAAGACGCGATCGGGTGTGGATTTGCGGATAAGCACGAAGATTGCCGATGTTCCTGGCTCGATCGTGCTGCCCAAATCGCGCATGAAATTGTCATCGATACCGATATCTGACAAGGCACCTGACAGCGCGCCAGCCGCCGCACCAACTAAAGCAAAAATGGGGTTGAAAAATAGTACGCTCAATAAAACACCCCAGTAACTACCACTAATGGCACCAGCAGCAACTAGTTCTTGAGCTTGCTTGATTTTGACTTTGCCTTCTTGATTTCTGACGACAATAGCTGCATCTTCAAGGTCAACTAAGTACTCTGATTGGAGCCTTCTTAATTCGTTCATTACCTCGTCTGCCTTGAACTCATCCTTAAAACCGACAACGATTAAGTCACTCATGGTTGCAATCCTTTATTTAAATTTTATGCAGTCGTACTTCACGATTATAAAAAATTATCAGGCGTTATTCTCTCCACCAACAGGTAGAGATTAGCAATCTTTATGCACTGGAAATTGCCGATCGATCAATTTAATCTGTAGGGGCGGTGCTATGCTGAGTCTTGCCATCAACATGTGACGGCAAGACTCAGCACACTGACGACAGAATACGACACAACGCTGACAATGTTCGTGCTGGTGCCGTGCGCACTCCGCTGCGCAACGGTCGCAAGCTTGGGCACTTCTACACTCTCTAGTTACACTAATATTTCGCGATGAATAGATCGCTCGATCGATAGAGATTTTTTGGCAGTACTGAATTAGCCAATTTTGTTCGCGAACGAGATAAGTATGTGATCTAAAGCTGTAGGGAAAAGCTGGAACTCAATCAGCTCAGGTTACTAGACGATCGGATGTACATCGCTGGCTATAATTAGCACGTTCAATGGCTAACTAATTATTATTTACACCTTACCAATGTCTTCTAGATCGATAAGTTTTTCGATAACGGGAAATTCAAAGTTCTCGTTAGCATCCAGCCTAAACATCTAATCTGCTTCGTTAGCAGAGATCGCATTCGCGATTTCATCAGGACAGGTTTCCGTATAAACCCAGGCATTATCTAGATCTGTTTGTGTTGGTTTGGGATGTGCTTCTAATAGTTCTCGATCGCTAGTTCCCATTATTGATGACATGCCGAGGAGTTCGATCGCTTCTTCACACCAAGCAAGCCATTCTGTCTCCAATCTAATACCTTGACGGAGTGTGATGTATTGATAACGCCCAACATCACTAAGCTGGGATCGATCTGTAAAATGTTTGCCTGCGAGTGCTTCATAAATATGCAAACTTTCTAAATGTTGGGTGTAGTGGTGTTTCAATTCAACTACAAGTATTTGGGGTGAGACGACAGAACCTGCAAATATTTTCACGAGTAGATCGTCCTTGAGTAGACCGACGGTACTTGGTGTCTCAATCCACTTTCGCAGGAACTCTTCACCTGCACTAGTCAAGCTATAAATCTTTTTATCCGGGCGATGCTCTTGATGGATGAGCTTTGCCTTAATCTGGCTCTGCTTCTCTAATTTGATCAATTCTCGATAGATTTGTTGGTGGGTTGCATTCCAGAAAAAACCGATCGAGCCATCGAATTTTTTAGCTAGATCGTAGCCACTACAGGACTGATTGCTTATAGCTGCCAAAATTGCATGAGATAAAGACATTTAAGATAGCTAAAGGAGTGACATATAAGAGGTCAAATCAGAATTTGGAAAATATAGCACTGACATATATAGAATGTCCAAAGGGGAATTGCTTGTGACCTAGGCAACTGTTTGCATATTTAATTTATTTAATATACCATATGTAAATATACAAACAGTTTACCATGAATGATAAAATAAATACAAGGTAGTAGGCTAAATGGGAGAACGCAGCATGATTAAACTGAGCAACCAGCTCACGATAGCCGCTTAGCTTAATCATGCTGCGTTTCCGCTAAATCAATTTATTTTTGCTCACAATTGAATAACTAATGCGAATCTATTTCGCAGCAATGTTCACAGATTAAGTCAGCAGTATTTCTATCTTTTTACCATCCAAATTATAAAATCAGGAGAAATAAAACATGCCGAAAGTAGTACCTGGTAGATTTAGTGCAGATATGAATGAATCATTTGTCGTCTTTTTAATCGGGGTAAGGGTGAATAATATTTGGGCGATTAATAAATGGGTGCCAACAGTACAAGCAATGGGACCAATGTTAAATTCCTTGCGTCAATACCCAGATAAAGGCTTATTAGGGAAAGAAACATTCTTTCGCCCCTTACCGATTAGCGTAGTTTTGATTACTTACTGGAAATCTTTTGAGCATTTAGAACATTTTGCCCGAAGTTCTGACGATCCCCATTTAGAACCATGGCGAAGATTCAATCAATCGATTGGTAATGATGGGAGTGTGGGTGTTTGGCACGAAACATATTTAGTTCAACCGGGACAATCCGAATCAATCTATGTAAATATGCCTGTCTTTGGTTTGGCTGCTGCGACTCAGCATGTAGCATCTGTCGGTAGAAAAGAGACTTCCCGTCGTCGATTAGGTGGTGAGAATGAGCCGGCTGTGTAGATAGAATAGTGATAACTCATGAATTACGTTCATCGCGAGAAAATTTTTCAGTTTCGGGGGAGAAGAGAGAGTACTTTCAAACACCTTCTTCAGATGTCTCGCAAGTATCATATTAAAAACTCAGTGATGAATTTATGCTAAGAATTGGAGATTTCTCAAGATTTGGACAAGTTTCGGTGAGAATGCTACGCCACTATGATGGCCTAAACCTAATAAAGCCGATTCATGTCGATCCAGTTACAGATTATCGTTATTACTCAATGGAGCAGTTACCCAGGCTCAATCAGATTTTGGTTCTCAAAGACTTCGGAATACCTTTAGAAAAAATTGCTGATTTACTTGAGCAAGACTTGCCACTAGAAGAATTACAACAGCTATTGAGATCGAAAAAATTAGAGCTAAGTCAGCAGATTCAAGATACTCAAGCACAGATAAATCGCATTTCTGCTCGATTGGTTCAATTGAATCGAGAAGGGCTATCTTCACCCTACGACGTAATTGTGAAATCTGTACCCACTTACAGGATCGCCTCAGTTCGTCATACTGTAGCATCTTTACCTGAAATGCCTAAGGATCGTGGCATGCTGATTCACAAGCTATATGGCTGGCTTAAGCAGCAAAAGATTTCAGCAGTTGGGTGCGAAACCGTAATTTATCACACATCAGGGTATACAACGACAGATATCGACATGGAATTTGGCATTGTCATTCCAGAGACGTCCGAACCAGTTAGCGAGACAGGACAGGACAAAGTTACTATTCGTCACTTGCCTGCGAGCGATCGAGTTGCTAGCATTTTTCACAGCGGCATGATTCAGGATATTACACAAGGCATCGCAGCTCTCTTTACTTGGATTGGTACTAACGGATATGTAAGTAGTGGTTCAATCAGAGAAATTCATCTCTTTGGAGCGGAGACTATGCGAGTGCGGGAGCAGCCAGTGGTGATTGAACTGCAAATTCCGATCGAGATCAGTGACATATCTTAGTGCTTAGTCTACCCACCACCAAGCTAACGCTATGGAGTTGGCGCTCAAAACCTTAGATTTCGTGTTTCAATCGCTGTCGCCTCCACACAAACGAATTTATGTTTTGGTCTTACACAGCGTCCAGAGGTTTGGCCAGCCGTCTTGCCCTGACTCTCACATCGCGCGAACGATGTCCCCGCAGCCGCCCTGTGTCCCAAGGCAGAAATGTTTTTAGTCGGAAGCCTACATGGTGTTTGACTTGTCCAGTGGCGGGTTCCATTTAGTGGATAGTGCGCTAGTACTTACGCTTGCTCAATGCAACGGCCTTTTAGACGCTCGCGCGTGGTCATCAACCTCCACACGTATTGGATCAATTTTTGAAATGTTTGTACTAAGCCAAAATGCTTATTGCTCATTCGTTCATACATCTCCTTCCGCTGCTTGCTTCCGCTGGTGGCAAATAGCGGTGGGGAGATGCAATCTCTCATTCGCCTGCTTTCATCCCACCGCCAAGGCGGGTACACCTATGGCGGGGGAATTCCCGCAGTGCTAGTTAAAAACATAGTACAATTCACCATTGACTCTCACATAGTGTAAGACTCTATCTTCAGTACAAACATGTATAGCACTTAACTCCTAAATTATCTTGTCATATCAGTATCTGTCAGCTAGAAAGTCCTTATCCACTCTCACTGGGTGGTTACTAATTGCTGAAAGCCTGCTAATTTTCGTCCCGATCTCTGTTTTAGGAAGTGCGATTAACTGGCCCAAGAGTTTGGGCGATCCAGCAGATAAAATGCTGCCGCTTCTGATTCAGAACGCTGCAGCCGTAAGGTTTGGATATCTAGTTTATCTGGTTTACTCTATTCTTTTTTCGGTGGTTGCCTTGCTGCCAATTCAAGTTTTGAATCAGATCGATCGTGATACAAAAATTGAATTGCCA
>NZ_JANNDR010000296.1:0-5453 GCF_031378165.1 Chamaesiphon sp. OTE_75_metabat_556 | reverse complement strand
ATTGCAGCGGGATTTAATGCCCCGATCGCGGGCGTGTTTTTTGCCTTAGAGTTGGTATTGGGTACTACGTTTGCGACTTCGGCGGTGAGTGTAGTGGTATTGGCGGCGGTAGTCGCATCGCTAGTCGCGCAGATTGGCTTGGGAGCCAAACCGGCATTTGCGCTACCTGTTTACGAAGTCAAGAGTTTATTCGAGCTACCACTCTATTTAGTATTGGGCGGTTTGGCGAGTTTGGTTTCATTTGCCTACACCCAAACTGTCGATTTTGCCAGAGCCGCTTTCCAGGGGAATATCAGTTATTTGGCCGCACTAGGCAAAATTCCACGTTGCTTGACCCCCGTGCTGGGTGGGGCGATCGTCGGGATTGTGGCGTTGAAGTTTCCGCAAGTCACGGGCATCGGCTATGAAACGATCGAGGCGATGTTGCAAGATGTCCAATTTTCACTGCTACTGCTCGTCTCGATTTTGGCAATCAAAATGTTGCTGACAGCAATCAGTCTAGGTAGTGGTTTAGTGGGTGGTTTGTTTGCACCGTCGATGTTTTTGGGGGCGACGATGGGGGCGATTTATGGTAAATCGCTAGTCTTATTGTTTCCTAGCCTGAGCAGTCAGATTGCTGCGCCGCCAGCCTACGCAATGGTCGGAATGGCAGCGGTACTAGCGAGTAGTGCCAGAGCACCATTGACGGCGATTCTGTTGATGTTTGAGCTGACTCGCGACTATCGGATCGTGTTACCAGTTATGGCTTGTGTGGGTTTGAGTATTTGGGCGATCGAACGGATCAACCCCAAAGCAAAATCGACGGACAAATTGGATAAATTAGATAAGTTGGCTCTAAGCCTCCAACCAGATCGAGATCGCGATATGCTGCAACAGCTCTGCGTTCGGGATGCGATGGATACTAACTATCTGCGGTTGTCCGATCGCCTCGATCTGCTGGCTGCTGGCTTACAATTAACTCAAAGTAATTGCCATAGTGCGCTAGTCATTGACGATCGACACGAACCGATCGGGATCGTCACTCTACACGATCTGAGTCGGGCGATTTCGCAAGCGGAAGCCACCGCCCAACCCAATTATCTAATAACTAATTATGTGGGAAATATCTGCTCGAAAAACCTGTTTTATGCGGATATCGACGAACCGATTACTGATGCGATCGATCGGATGAATGCCAGAGGATTACATCAATTACCCGTGATTGACAGCTCGATGCCACAGCAGGTTTTGGGCATTCTTCAGCAAGAACGCATCGCACTAGCCTGTAGTGTTGCTGCTACCCGTCAAGCTTTGAGCAAATATCAAATGTCTGTACTCATCCCCGTGGCTACGCTCGATCGCGATTGAGATTCGATCGAGCTAACTAACTGTTAATCATCGATCGTTAATCATTAATAAAAGAGGGAGTAGTAATCGATCGATTACTACTCCCTCTTTTATCGGCTGACAGCTAATCTCTACTGTCAATCCATCCGTTAAGTTTGATTTCTAGGGGTCGGTATCAACTACTTTAGATGGATTAGTGTTGATTTTTGTCGCGATTTGCTCGACAGCATCTGCCGTTGCTGCTGACAGGAGTTTTGCCTCTTGATTGTTGCCATCATTACCGAAGCTCACACCCCGAAATTGAACCGCATTACTACCATGATTAGATGAACCAACACCTTGGGCAGTATACAGAATCTCACCAGTTTTGGTGTCGATCGCGCGCATGTTGATTTTGACATTAGCAGTTGTTTTACCACCACCAACACTGCCAAACATCGGCAGGCTAATCCCCTGAGATTGTTTGTCGATATTGAACTCTGTTACCGAGCCAATAATAATTGTCTGGACGCCCAACACCCGACCGACTTTAGCAGCACTACTCGTATCGATTCTGCCAGTTTTGCCGAGATTTTGTTCTTGAAGAACTTGGTCGAGCTTAGTGCGCTCGATCACTGCAAAATGGCCGCCATCTACTAGCTTGTTAACGAGAATTTCATTGACAGCTTTGATATTAGTTTGTAGCCACGGTGCCCAGTCACTGCCGATCGTACTAAATTCAAAATCCATTACAGCAATTCTCGGCCTTTTCGCTTTTTTGCTCACATTCAGGCTAACTAAATTAGGATTAGCCGCATCGATCGAAGTTGCTCGTTCATTGGCAGTAGCTGGACTGACATCGGCAATCCTAAGACTAGTCAGTAGTGTTGTGGCAATTAATAGGGAAGAAGATGCGATTTTGAGCAGAGAGAACTTTTGAGACATAACTAATTTTGAAGTAAATAAAATAGTTGCAAATATGCTACCAGCATAATCTTTGGGTGTCCGATCGTCAATAGAAAATCTTAAGTATTTAGGCCGAATCAATTCAAAAATCAAGGTGTCACTCGATCGCAATTGTTAAGTATTTAGACCTAAATAAATCTCCAGATATTTTGCTTTTAGACGCATCGAAATTAACGCCCAGAAAATTCTTAGCATTTGTTAGCGAACGGTTTTAATGCTCGGCTATTTGTGGCAATGTCGATCGTCAATAGATCGAAAGAGCTAATTTTTCAGCACCAATCTCTCAATAGATCGAGCCTACTCGTGCGATGTTTCCCGTTCAAAGAGATTCAAACATAGCTGTAAAACCAGGTATTGTCAGACATGCTTCCGTAAAGTCTTCGGCATCGCTGACATTTTCGATTTGATACTCCATAATTCGGCGTTCGTCACCATGCATTTTTTTAGATGAGAGTAAACTTGCTGGATATTTAGTCGCCAGCTCTTTGAAGGCTGTGCCTTGAATGCGCCAGTCGTCAGCAGAACAGTTAATTGTGACACGCCACATAGCAGGGGGAAGCAAAGAGGACTAGAGAGACAAAACACGATTGGCTAGAACGTGGCGAGCATTGAGCTACTCGCTATCTAGACTTCAATCATTTCGAGAATGTTTCCGCAAATTTACATCAATCGATCGACTGTCGATCGATTGGCAATTGACTCTCCATCAGTATTGCACTTGTCAATGGAAATAGCCGCGATCGCCATCATGAGCGATCGCGGCGTGCGGTAGACTAAGACTCAGCCAGTATTCCGCATTCCAGCCGCAATTCCATTAATCGTCAATAAGGCACCATCGAGCAGCTCTTTCTTGCTGTAGCGGGAGTAGATCATTCCCGTACCACCATGTTGACGCAACCGTTTGAGCAACGAGACTTGGAGAAAGCCCAGCGGCACGATGCTGCCATTGCGAAGCTGGATTGATCGCTGGAGTTCGGGATTGTCATCTAGAAATTTTTCGTGTCCAGAAATCCGCAAGATCGCGTCGCGGACGAGGTTGTACTCCCGAGCGATCTGGTTGAATAACACCTCAAACTGCTCTTTGTTCTCCGGTTGAGATAGTTCATCTACATAGTGACGCGCAATCTGTAAATCGACTTTGGAGATCGTCATTTCGACTTTGGAAATGGCCATCCGGAAAAACGGCCATTTACGGTAGAAACCTTGCAGCAATTCAAAATTCTCCGTCGGCGATTCCGCCACAAATTCCTGGAGAGCCGAGCCGACACCATACCAAGAAGGCAGCAGAAAGCGGCTTTGCGTCCAACTAAATACCCATGGAATCGCCCGCAGACTGGCGATGTCGCGGTTGCCGCCACGCCGCCGTGCGGGACGGGAACTGATTTGAAGGTGACTGATTTCATCGATCGGCGTCACTTGATGAAAGAAGTCCACCAAATCGGGACAATCATAAATCAGGGCGCGATAATGTTTGCGAGATCGATCGGCGAGATCTTCCATCACCTCATTCCACGGCTCAATATCATCGATACCGCCAGACATCAGACTGGTTTGGATCACGGCACTGGCGACTTGCTCTAGATTGTAGAGTGCGAGTTCGGGCAAGGAATATTTTGACGCGAGCACTTCACCTTGTTCGGTGATTTTGATCCGACCGTTAATACTCTGTCCAGGTTGTGCCAAGATCGCTTCGTGTGAGGGGCCACCCCCTCTACCGACACTACCCCCTCTGCCATGAAAAATCCGCAGTTTGACAGCGAATTTCTCGGCGATCGCTTGGAGGGATTTTTGGGCTTTGTGGATTTCCCAATTGCTACTGAGGAAGCCAGCATCTTTATTACTATCGGAGTAACCCAACATCACCTCTTGGAGATTGGGAACTAGTCCAGGGATCGCATTTTCCGGCGTAGGCTGATATCCACCCGACAAAGCCGCCCGATACAGGGGTAGCTCGAATAGCGATTGCATCACAATCGGTGCCTTTTTGAGATCTTCGACGGTTTCAAATAAGGGGACGACTTGCAAGCTGGTAATGCCCGTCGCAGGATCGTACAATCCCGCTTCTTTGGCCAGGAGCATAACTTCGAGAACGTCACTGACATCCCGATTCATACTGATGACATAGGTTTGACTGATTTCGGGGCCAAATTCCTGATGGAGTCGGCGCAGCATCCGAAAAGTTGCAACCGTTTCGACGGTTTTGGGCGAGAAGGGAAGTTCGCCGGGAATTAATGGTCTGCGGGTTTGCAGTTCGCTCACCAACCATTGGACGCGATCGACCTCGGATAGCTCGTGATAGGATTGCGGCAAAACTTGGAGATATTCAGCGATTTCAGCGATCGTATCAGCATGACGACTGCTTTCTTGGCGGATATCGAGTTGGGCGAGATTGAAGCCATAAATTTCGACCTGACAGATCAGCGTTTCTAAGGCTTGACAAGTCAAACCAGTTTGGAGCAAACTTTGGCGGATCAGACCCAACTCCTTGAGAAAATCTGCCCCCGAATGGTAGCAGGTATTGGGGTTGAGATCGGTTTGGGGAAATTGCAAGCTATCCCAGTCAGAGACTTGCCGCGACCTGTCGAGGGTATTGGAGAGCCGTTTGATGATGTAGGTGAGCTTGAGCCGATAGGGTTCTTGGCGATAGCGGATCGCCAACTCATCGTAGATTTCGGGGAAATGAGATTTATCCTGTTCCAGCGATTCTAGTAATGCTGGCAACACATTGCTCCAATGCAAGGACAGACTCAAAGAGTTCGTCAAGCCGCGCGTGGATTTAATATATTTTTTGAGGACGATGCCCCGTTGATAGCAAGCCGTCTGCCAGGTGATTTTGGGCGTCACGGAGGGATTGCCATCGCGATCGGAACCGACCCACGAACCAAACCGACAGAAGCGATTGCTGGGCGGCCGCAGATGGGGAAAAGATTGTTTCACCGCCAGATTCAATCGTTGCGATAGCTGGGGAATCGCATCGAATAAGACTTCCTCAAAATAGTGCAGCGTGTAATCGACTTCGTCGAGGACAGTGGGTTTAAATTGATGTAATTCATCCGTGCGCCACCACAGCAGAATTTCTTCGAGCAATTGCCCTTCGAGTTCGGCAACTTCCCAAGAAGAGGCGATGCCGAGTCGCTTCATATCCTCCTCAGCGAGGTCGAGTTTTTCGAGGATTTTGGCAA
>NZ_JANNDR010000203.1:0-10491 GCF_031378165.1 Chamaesiphon sp. OTE_75_metabat_556 | reverse complement strand
ATGCCACTGAAGATTAATATACTTCCGATCCAAAAAGCCATGTTAGGGTGAATTTTATAAAAAATCGAACCTAAAACTGGACCAATTCCAAATCCCAGACTAAAAAATAGTGCGTCTAATCCATTCACAATTCCACGATTTCGATCGCTGCAAAAGTAGTTAACAGCGGTTTGTCCTGAAATCAGATATAAGCAAACGGCCAAACCCATTATTCCCCGAATAACAAACCAATGAGAGAGTTGATCGGTTAGGGGATACAGCGATGCACTGATCGCCATTAAGCCAAACCCTAACATCATTGTATAGCGTAACCCAATTTTACGTAAAATAGCAGCGACGATCGGTGTTCCAATTGCAATAATAAAAAAATAAAGGGTAGAATTTAGACCAATTATAAAATCATCAATGCCCTTCTGTGCCATAAGAGTGGAGATAAAAGGATTAAATAATCCCAGAGAAATTCCAGATAAAAGCGCGACAATGTATAAGGCTGGAAGACCAGATGAAAAGGGAGAATCTGAGCGTTTAATTTCTTCGGCATTCATAACTTAGTTGACTCCGTATAATGAAATTCTGCTTGGCTATACCAATCCTCAATCAACGACAAGACTTCCAGACTTTAAATCGCGATCGCCGCCATAGCGATCGGGGATCGATAGATTGAGCTGAAAATGAAGATAATACATAGCCATCAAATCATTTAGGATCGCTACAATGAATTGATGGCTAGTTTTATCTCACGAATTCATGGGAGTTCTAGAGCTTTTCGAGCGGGGTTGATATTGTCCAAGCAGGTTTAGAAGAAGGGCAAACACATCAAGTTAAATACGATCGCAAAGGCATGGAGCTTAAAAGCATAACTAGCATTTGAGCGAATTCAACATTTTAAGCTCTTGAATGCAGATTATGACGGAAGAGTTGTATTAATTTATGCTCTGACCGTTGCAACTTTCTGTGGATAAAATCATCTACTTGAGAGGATTTTAAATTTAAAATCTTGATGCCTTTACCCTAGTATTATACAGGAAAATTAGTTATCGATCGGCAGAAAAAGCTTTTTTGAGCTTATTCAATAATCCAAATGTCCCTAACAACAAAAGTCCGCCAATACCAGAGGGTTCTGGGACTGCCGTTGCGGCAGATTCACTAACAATTCTAACGGATAATGGCAGACGAACATTAGCGATGAAGTAAGGATCTTGGAAATCACCTGCAAGAAAAGGTGCACCTTCATCTTCCGACACAAACTGAATCCGTCCACCACTACTTTGATTGACGTCAGCTAGAAAGGCATCAGCTAATCCATCGAGCAAAGGTGATAATCCTAACTCTTTGGACACAGTAACTGGATTGGAAAACAAAACCTCTAAGTCATCATCGGTACCACTAGTCGCGCCATAGTCGAAAGCAACATGTTCATCACTATAACCAAACTGAAGAATTTTAGTTGTGCCAAAATTCATAAACCGTTCGACAGCATTAGGATTGGCGGCATAAATTCTTTCTTCAACAGTGGAAGTGGGACTTCCCAACCAATTTTGCCCGAATAAATCGGCTCCTAAATTCCAAGTTTGTCGAAAATCTTGGTTGCTCTTTGCGCCAAAGCCATATCCCAAATCACTGATGGAAATACTATTAGTAGTGACGTAATTGGAAAAGTTGGAAAATCCGTTAATGCCGTTCAAAGTAGCTGCACGAGTAGCTGTGTTACCTACTAAAGGACTGGCATTCCGACCACTTGCATAGTAAGGGGCTATACTTAGAGCGGGATCGTTGAGACTAACTTCTAGATGTCCCGCATCGAGGACATTAGGATCGACGACGTTGAAGAAAGCAACGTAACCTTGATTATCACTACTAGTACCACCGAAAAAGTTTAAACTATCTGTGAAAGTCAATGGGCGAGCTTGAATCAACTGCAAGTCATTGTAATTAAAGCTGGCAGCCCGAACGGGAGCTGAAAATATAACAGCAAGACTAGTGCTTGCAACACTGGATAGCAGAGCAAAGTTAGAAAGTTTCAATTAGAATTCCTCGCAAAATGTAGTTAATTGATGTGTTCACTGCAATTAGATATCAGTAAGCCACTAACTTAATTATGCCCAAGGAAAAACTAAATGATACAGTCAAATTGCTGAGGGTACTGGACATTTACCAAAATCAGTTACCGATCGGCAGAAAAAGCTTTTTTGAGCTTATTCAATAATCCAAATGTCCCTAACAACAAAAGTCCACCAATACCAGAGGGTTCTGGGACTGCTGTTGCGGCAGATTCACTAACAACTCTGATGGATAATGGAAAACGAACATTAGCTATGAAGTAAGGATCTTGGAAACTACCTGAGGATGTAGGTGCACCTGGATCTTCAGATACGAACTGAATTCGGCCACCACCATTTGGATTGACATCAGCTAAAAAGGCATCAGCTAATCCATCGAGCAAAGGTGATAATCCTGCCTCTTTGGTCACAGCAACTGGGTTGGAAAACAAAATATCGAAGTCATCATTAGTACTAGTAGTAGCACCAAAACTGAAAATAGCATATTCATCACTATAACCAAACTGAAGAATTTTAGTTGTGCCAAAATTCATAAACCGTTCGACAGCATTAGGATTAGCGGCATAAATTCTTTCTTCAACATTCGAAGTGGTACTTCCTAACCAATTTTGACCTAATACATCAGCTCCTAAATTCCAAGTTTGTCGAAAATCTTGGTTGCTCTTTGCGCCAAAGCCATATCCCAAATCGCTGATGGAAATACTATTAGTAGTGACGTAATTGGAAAAGTTGGAAAACCCGTTAATGCCGTTCAAAGTAGCTGCGCGAGTAGCTGTGTTACTAACTAAAGGGCTGCCATTCCGACCACTTGCATAGTAAGGTGCTATATTTCCAGGGAGATCGTTGAGGCTAATTTCTGCATGTCCCGCATCGAGCGCAGTCGGATCGACGACATTCAAGAAAGCAACGTAGCCTTGATTACTATTAGGATCGCCGAAAAAGTTTAAACTATTGGTGAAAGTCAGGGGGCGAGATTGAATCAACTGCAAGTCATTGTAATTAAAGCTGGCAGCTTGAACTGGAACTGAAAACACAATAGCAAGGCTAGTACTTGCCAGACTTGATAGCAGGGCAAAGTTAGAAAGTTTCATTGGAATTCCTCGCTCAATATAGTTGATAGCTGTTTGGCAACCAGCATGAAAATCTCGCTGTCGGATGTTCTTCCAAGAAGTCGGCGGATTTTCGATCGAGTTAATATGCGACTCCGCTTAGGTAGCTGATTGAGCATGGTGGTCGCGGAACCAAGAGATCGTCTTGCGAATTGCCTCCCGGTGAGGAGTCGAATGACTGCCAAATACTCGCTCATACTTACGATGATCGACAACAAAAGGTTGTTCAAATTCGTAACTAATTTCTTTGATTTCGCGCAGCATCGGACTAAACAAGCCTAGAAGATTCAACATCATTGGGGATGCCGTTCGTAATTTGGGGGTTTGTTGTGCCTCAACAAAAATCAGGTCGAGAAACTGCTGGGTCGTAATAGTTTCAGCACTAGGAATATGCCAGATTTCTCCATCAGCTTCTGCTCGCTCTCCTAGCGTGACTAAACCTTTGGCAAAATCTTCAACAAAAGTGTAGGTGTGGGGGACATCTAGCTTGCCAATTAGGTTCAGGGTTTTGCCTTCTACCAGAGCTTGAAACACCACTTCTCCCATCATGGAGTTGAGTACGTTGGGACCAAAAAAATCAGATGCTCGACCGATCGTGGCTCGGATCTTGCCCGCTTGATGGGCTTTCATGAGTTCGTTTGCTAACTGAGCGCGGACTAGCCCCTTGTGCCCAGTGGCTCGATCTGGTAAATCCGTTGTAATTGGCCCTGTCACCTGACCATACATGTAGAGATTGTCTCCGTACACCACTTTGGCTCCTGAAGCCACAGCCCCGCTAATTACGCCTGTCATCATCGGAGGTAAAGCTTTGACCCATTCGGGATAGGGCGCATTAGTACAGTGGTAAATTACGGATGCTCCCTGGCAAATCTTGCTCATTTGGGAGACATTAGTGATATCGCCCTGGACAACTTCAACCTGATTTCCTAAATTAACTTCCTTGATAGCAGAGCGACTGACAGCCCGCACTCGTTTCTCTTGCTTAACTAGCTCTCGAACTACGGCACTGCCGAGTCCGCCACTTGCACCTAAAACAACATGTAGATCGGAACTATTCATCATCAAACCTTGGTAAATAAATAAAATGGGAGATTAATAATCGGCAAGAGACTAAACCAAGGGGAGTTTTGCTTTAGTTGTGGGAACTGCGACTAACAGATCTTCGAGCAGAGATATATAGCTTGCCCCCAATTCCTGAATCGTTGATTGCAGATGAAAGTTATCAGAATATTCAATAGTCACGGTTAAGTTGCCATCGACGATTGAGAAGAAAAATTCTAACAAAGTAGTGCGTTGTCGATCGGGTTGCGATAAACGCCGATCTGATTCTTCAGGCATAAATTCAAAAATATCCGATTGCGGGAGTGTCCGATTCCCCAAATAATTAGCCCGTACAGGTGTCAAATTATTGTCGGGGTATAAATAATTGGGAAGTTGAGATCCAATCCAATCAAAGGTGATTCCATTCATTGGTAAGCCCGCAAATTTTTCCTGAATTTGTTGGATGAGTTGACCCCAGTTAAGCTGAGCATCTACTGAAATGCCAATGGGGAAATTGACAGCAAAATTACCCATCGCCTCAAAAAACTGATTTCCATCTCCCAAATCTCGTCCATGAGAACGGTGACTGATCGCTACATCCGCACGCTGGCTCCACTGCCCCATCAATCGATACAGCGGAGCGAGGAGCAGAGAATATACATTACTCTGGTAGTGAGATTTGGCTTGAGTCAAGAGGGTAGTACTATTAGCTTCAGACAATACCCACTTCTCCTCACGGGCAGATATTTCGAGGTTAACGCCTTGGTGGCGATCGCATGGAACTTGAAAGACGGATTGCTCAGACGGAAATTGAAACAGCCAATAATAGGGATGACTTGCCAACTTGCCTTGCTGTTCGGCTGCCATAAGTAGTCGAGTGAAGTCTAAATAAGAAGCTTTCGGCGCGAGCGGTTGGGGTGATTCTGATTGAGATCCGATCAACCGATGATATGTCAACCACAATTGTTGAAAGATTAGTTGACTACTCAACATATCTCCATTTAAATGATGTCCGAGCATCACAATCTCATAACAGCGATCATTAATTTTGACAATAATCACTTGAAACAGTGGGCCTCGATCGATCTTCAATTCGCCACTGAGTTGTTGGATTAACCCCTGAATTTGGCAATCTCGCTGTTGTTCGCTATGCTGCGTTCCGTCATAAAAGACAATATTTGCAGGAGTACTCGGTGGCAAGACTTGCTGCCACCATTTACCCTCCTTCTGTACAAAAATAGTCCGTAAACTGGGATGGATTTCGACTAAGTGCTGAAAACTCTGCCGAAATACTTCAGCATCCAGCGGTTGATGATACCGAAACCGAGAATAACCCGCCCATTGATAAGGAGGCTCAAAGTAAGCGAAGATCCAACGTTGTCCAGGGCCAGCCGGGAGATATTCATCTTGTGATTCTGTCGGGGGAGACTGCTCTGCCTGGAACAGAGTAATTAAAGCTTGGCGATCTAGTTTGCCATTATGATTTTTGGGGAGATTGGGCAACCATTCCAACCGATGGGGAATCATATAGTGGGGCAAATGTTTGGCTAGATGCGCCTTGACAATCTGGGCGGCAACGGGTTCTCCGGCTAAACCAGCAACTAAGCGTTTTTGACCCAATTCATAATCAAGGGCGACTACCGCCGCTTCTTTGATGTTGGGATGACTAATCAGGATGTTTTCAATTTCGCCTAATTCAACTCGAAAACCGCGAATTTTGACTTGGCTATCGATGCGTCCATGGTATTCAAAGCTACCATCTGGGAGTTGTTTGGCTAAATCCCCTGTGCGGTAAAGATTTTCACTAGGAATGTGGGTAAAGGGATTAGCTGGAAAAGCTGCTGCGGTTTTTTCGGGATCTTTCAAATAGCCTTGGGCTAATTGAATGCCCCCAAGATATAATTCTCCTAAATTCCCTTGTGGTAGAGGCTGGAGCTGTTCGTCAAGGATCTCTAAATAAACATTATCGATGGCTTGACCGATGGGAATACTATTTTCTCCTTTCGATCCAGGACGCGATTGGATCAGATGACAGGTGACATCGATCGAGGCTTCTGTCGGTCCATAGAGATTGGCTAATCCGACCCGATCCCCATACTTGTCTAGCCATTGTTGGATAAAGGGCATCGGCAAGGCTTCGCCGCTAAAGATCAACCAGCGTAAATCGGGAAATTCGTTGGATTTATCCTCTAAAGCCTCTAAAAACTCACCAAACAACGAAGGGACAAAGTGCAGAATATTAATTTTGTTTTCCTGCATCCAGGGAGCCAAAGACCAAGGATCGCGAACGACGTCCCGTGATACTGGACAAACGGTTGCGCCAACCATTAACGGCCAGAAAATTTCCCAAACCGAGATATCAAAACAACAAGAAGTTTTTTGGGCGACCCGATCCCCTGGTGTCAGTTGAAAGGTTTTTTGCATCCAGTTCAGGCGATTCATATACCCTTGGTGATTGAGCATCACACCTTTGGGGCGACCCGTTGAGCCAGAAGTATATAAGACCGTCATCAAGTCTTCAGGGTGATTCAGCAATGATGGGGTTTCTAGCGAGTAAGTAGACCATTGCTGTTGCTGGATTTGGTGGAGATGGGCAAGGGGAAGGCAAGGTTGGCCCTTGTCCAAAAATAGCACCGTATTTAAGGGCAACTGTTCCTGATAACATGCCTGAAATTGGTCGATGAGTTGATGCTCGGTTAACAAAATGCCGATCTCTGCATGATCGAGCATGTAGCGAATTCTGGCTACGGGATAATTGCTGTCAATCGGTACATAAGCTCCCCCTGCTTTGAGAATGCCCAAAATCCCCACCCACATCAGGGGACTTTGGTGAACCATAATTCCCACTAAAACCCCTGGTTTGACTCCTTGGGTGCGCAAATAGTGAGCAACCTGATTTGATTGCTGATGAAGTTGTTGATAGGTGAGGGTATTAGTTCCTGCCAATACGGCGATCGCCTCAGGAGTCCGCAAGGATTGTTGGCTAATTTCAACATAGGGAATTTTGCTACTGGTTGAAGATCCTAGCGTTGGTTCAGCCGCGATCTGGTTTTGGGCTAATACCGCTACTATTTCCCGGACACTTCGACAATTCAACAAGGCGCGACGATCGATCTTACCTACTTTCTTCTCTAGCTGGGTGACAATCCGCACTAGCTCCAAAGAATCTATCCCCAAATCCATTTCTAAATCTAAATCGAGATGTTTGTCGTTGAGAGCTTGATGACAGATTTTGCTGACAATTTGGGTGACTGAATCGAGCAGATCGTGGCGATCTACTGCTGCCAAAGAAGTTCGATCGCTGGCTGAGTGTTGTTCGACTAAATCTGGTTTGTTATAAATAGTTAAAGCTTGTAATTGCTCAACGTATTTCTGTAGCAAGTTTTTGATGACTGCTGCTGGCAAACTCTGGCGATCGTGACTAGCAAATAGATGTAAACGATCGTTAAATATTTCTTGTAAAATATCTAAAGTTCCAGGGGCATTGATGCCCCCTGCTCGGTATTCGAGGATTTGCAAAGAGCCATATGACTGTTTGAGATGAGTTTGCCCTGTAAACGGCAAGAAAATATTCGATTTCAGAATTTGGGCAATTGAGCCGACCAAATGCGCTGGCAATTTGCCGCTAACTAACGGGATTTTTTCACGAAAAATCTGGGCGATTTGTTGGTTTTGAATTTTGTCGTAGTCGTTAACTAAACCATCTTGAATCGTTTGATGAACCCGATCGAGCAGGATTTCCCAGGTTTCATCGTGGTGCGGTCGATCGAAGCGGAGGGCTAAATTTTGAGCAAAACTACCAACGATGTCAGTGGCATCAACTTCTGGATAAATCCGGCCACTGGTAGGAATTTGGAGCATGAATGACTCCGGCTCAATCTCAATTGCTGAGATCGCTTTTAAAAAAGCTGTCACCAACAATGAATTTAGTGGTAATCGCCATTCTTTCGTCTTGGCAATCAGATTTTGGGTGAGTGTTTTGTCTAAACAAACTGCCTGATTTTGAAAGTTGATTTGAGCCGGTGTAATCGCTGTTTGAGTGGGATTCCAGACATAAGATTCCTTGCCATGAACGTGAACATAATCTAACAAAATTTTGTCTCGATCGGGAGCCTGGAAAGCATTCATCTGCCGCACACAATCGCTATAGGTAGTGGCGGAAACTGCTGCTGGGAGATGAGGAACTCTGTGCTCGGCTGTGGCTTGATAAATTTCTAAAAATTCTCTTAAAATTTGCTGATTGCTTAAGCCATCAGCAATTAAATGTTCGTTAGCAAAGATTAATTGACAAACAGATTCTTCGATCTGTAATACGGTAAATTGATGCAGCGGCCAAGTCGTGAGACTCCAATTAAAATTCAGCCAATCAGTCAGTTCTTGTTCGATCGCGCCTGCTGTTTCCGCCGGATGGAGATGACGCAGATCCTTGGTCAGAATCGCTGGTGCGGTGGGATTAGTTAAAATTTCTAACTGATACTCTTGAAAACTGGTCGCCTGTTCGGGAATTGTGAAATAAGCTCTGAGCATGGGATGGCGGTCAATTAAGGCTTGCCATGATGATCCAGCCAATTGGATGTCAAATTGCCCCTGAAGCCTTACTGTTGCAAACAGACTACTAGAATTAACAATCCAATGTCCCAGTAATAGGAAATACTGACTATCCAGAATTTCTGTAGTTTGCTGGAGTGGTTGTTCGTCAAGGGTTTCGATGCCGGCACTGCCAGCGATGTTAGTCACTAAGTCCGTATCGGGTTTGGGTGCGGCCAACCAGGGCTGAGTCGTGTTAATAATTTCCCGAATGGTTTGTAGCTGCATTAATTTGGTGACAGGAACAGATTCCAAAAATTTAGTTTTTTGCTGTTCGGGAACCAGTTGGATTAAACCATTAACAATTTCCACCATCTTGATCGAATCAACGCCTAAATCGCTTTCTAAAAATAGATCTGGCTCTAGGTCTTCGACATCATGCCTGGTGATTTTAGCAACTTCAGTTAAGATCTGTTGTTGACTGTTAGCTAAACTCATGCAGTTCTCCTTAAAGTAAAGTCTAAATATGGGGTGTATTAACTGAAAGCCTAAAACTTTAATTTGCGTAATTCATTAGTCAAAGCCAGATAGCTTGATTCCCGTGACTGGTTCGATAGAGAAGGCAGTTGTGCTAGCGCAGGCAAAGGAACATCCGTCGCGGCGGCTAATGTCTGTTCCGAATCTGCTGGAAATTTCACGGCGATCGCTAGCTCTGCGGGTGTTGCGATCCAGGAACTATCCAGCACGGGAGGCTTGTAAGTTTTCCGTTCAAAAGGATAGGTTGGCAGCGGGATACTCTGCATTGCGGCGGGAAATAACCCTTTGCTATCGAACCATACGCCAAACACTGATAGACGAGCCAAGAGCGTTAATACTCGCTCGACGATCGGTAACTGGGAAGTTAACTCTAACCACAAGTTTGGCTCTTCGATACTGTCTATTTGCGCTGTGAGGGTTGTCGAATCACCTAAATAACCATAGACACCTACTTGAGTATGCTTCGATCGAACTTGCTGGAGTTGCAAACTTGGGGACGATTGGATCAGTGTTGCTAATTGTTGGGCATCAAATTGTGAGGGATATTGAAAAGTGCCTTGGTCTGTAATCAGCGCACCATTCCAGCTCGCGGTTGCGGTGTTGGTATTCACCACCGCAGTTATCGACTGTACCGTCTGCTTGGCTGCGAGTCGAACCAGCAAGGTCATTGCCTGTTCTACGTCGAACATTCCGCCCAGACAAGCTCCCACTAAAACGCCCACACCGGCGGCATGAATGCTGGTGGGCATCACGGCCAAGGACATCAGTAAATTTCCGAAAGCATACTGTTGGGCAAAACTGCCGATTTCTCCATCCAGTTGGGGGAAATCCTGTGACTTAGTTGGGGAAATAACTTGCGCAAAGGCTTGTTCGCATTGCTGGTAGGCTGTTTCAAAGGCCGCAAATCTGTGCCGCAAGAGCGTTACATCTGCCGCTGTGAACAGACTCGTGCCATCAAGTAGCAAATAGAGGGGTGTGGATCGCTTGGGATTACAATTATGGAAATAAACTGGTACTGGGGGCTGGTGGTCTTGAGCGATCGCCGTTAGTGTGGCGAGCAGTTGTCCTCGATCGCTAATGACAACAGCCGCCTTATAGGCAAGTTCCCGCTGCGCTTGATTTAAAGTAGCGCAGACTTGCAGCTCGGATACTTCCGGATATTGACTCAGATGGAGTGACAAATCCCGCGCAACTTGGCGGAGGCTATCTTGGTTTCG
>NZ_JANNDR010000195.1:0-4275 GCF_031378165.1 Chamaesiphon sp. OTE_75_metabat_556 | reverse complement strand
GGCGAACTCGAACAACTGCAACTTTGGAATCAAACAGCAACTGACTATCCTCACGATCGCACTCTAGTCGATCTATTTGAACAACAAGTTGCCCAAAATCCCGATCGTTTGGCTGTGGTATTTGAGTCTCAAAGCCTAACTTATCAACAACTAAATCAGAAAGCCAATCAACTTGCTCATTACCTGATTCAAAATCACCAAATTCAGCCAGATACTTTAATTAGTATCTGTATTGAACGCTCTGTGGAAATGATGATTGGTATCCTCGGTATCCTCAAAGCAGGTGCTGCTTATGTACCGATCGATCCCAATTATCCTCAAGAACGGATGCAATGGATCTTACAAGATAGTGGCACTTCGGTGTTGTTAACCCAAAGTTATTTGACCGATAAATTGCCGCTAAATCAACTAGAAAATCACTGTCAGGCAATTTGTTTCGATCGCACAGATTTTACTGAATCATTAATAACTAATCCCAGTTCTCAAAGCAAGCCCGATCGTTTAGCTTATGTGATTTATACCTCTGGTTCGACCGGAAAACCCAAAGGTGTAACGATCGAACATCGTGGATTGACAAATCTAGCTTTAGCATCAGCGGACACTTTTCAAGTTCAACCCCATAGCCGTTTTCTACAATTAGCTTCTTTTAGTTTTGATATCTCTATTGGTGAAATTGCCCAGACGCTAGCGGCGGGAGCTTGTTTATATCTTGCCAAATCAGAAACTTTGTTACCGAGTCAAGTGTTAGTTGATTTCTTAACTGAACACCAGATTTCACACATTATTATCCCCCCTTCAGTTTTGTCTGTATTGCCGCCAGCAACCCTACCCAATCTGCAAACCATCATCGTCGGTGGTGAAGCTTGTCCCGCAGAATTAGTGGCACAATGGGCACAAAGGCGACGGTTCTTTAATGGTTATGGGCCAACAGAATCTACAATTGGTGCGACGATCGCTCTTTGTGAACCTGATGGCAAAAAACCCTTAATTGGTCAACCATTACCAAATATCCGCATCTATATTTTAGATACTCACAACCAAATATTACCGCCAGGAATCCCAGGGGAATTGTGCATCGCTGGGGTGGGTTTAGCTAGAGGTTATCTCCATCGTCCCGATTTAACCGCCGCAAAATTTATGAAAGTCGAATTATTTGGTAAAACTGAGCGAATTTACCGAACTGGCGACCTAGCAAAATGGAACTATGATGGCAATCTTGAGTATTTGGGTCGGATTGACGATCAAGTTAAATTACGGGGCTTTCGGATTGAGCTGGGTGAGATTGAATCGTTATTATTGCAACACCAATTAGTTAGAGAAGCCGTTGTCATTTTAGCCGAATCTGATAATAATCCCAGGCTGATAGCCTACATTACGGCAGTAGAAAACTCTGCTAATTTAGCCGATCGACTCCAGGAATACCTGAAAACTCGGCTACCGAATTATATGGTGCCTAGTCAGATGATGGTGTTGGCGCAGTTGCCTCTGACCCCCAATGGTAAGCTCGATCGCCAAGCTCTACCAGTACCAAATCTAGCTAGTTCGAGTGACTTTGAACTGCCAGTCACTCCCACCGAATCACTGCTAGCTACTTTATGGCAGGCTCTGTTAAAAGTTAAGTCCGTTGGTCGTCGAGACAACTTCTTTGAACTGGGTGGACATTCCCTATTAGCGACCCAATTAATTACTCGCATTCGCGATAGTTTCGGGGTGGAATTAGCTGTTCGCAAGGTATTTGAACAGAGCAGTTTGGCGGAGTTGGCAACAGCAATCGATCGAGCTACGACAAATGTTATTTTACCGCCGATCGCTCCTCAACCAGAACATGAACCCAAAACTCTGTCCTTTGCTCAATCAAGACTGTGGTTTTTAGCCCAACTTGAAGATGCCGGGACATCGGCTACTTACAATATGCCGATCGCTTTTGAACTGAACGGTAATTTGAATATAGCGGCTTTGCGATCGAGTTTTGATTATCTAATCGATCGTCATGCCATTCTCCGCACTTATTTTCCCGCCGTAGACGGAGCGGTGCAAGTAGTTGTCCAAAATCCCGCCGAGATCGAAGTACTCGAACTCGCCGACATACGATCGATCGATCCCCAAACTCAAGCAGAAACCGTCCAAAAGTTAGCCGACGACCACGCGCAAGCACCGTTTGACTTAAATACTGGCCCCTTGTTTAAAACCAAATTACTGCAACTGGGCACAACTAAACATGTGCTGCTGATGAATATGCACCACATTATCAGTGATGGCTGGTCAATGGGCGTGTTTAAGCGCGAATGGCAGCAAGCTTACGCTGCTTTAGCTGTGGGCAATCCGCCGAATTTATCACCGTTGCCGATTCAGTATAGCGATTATGCCGCTTGGCAGCGCAGTTGGTTACAAGGGGAGATTTTAGCAAGTCAGGAAAATTACTGGCAACAACAATTAGGTGATGCTCCTCGATTGCTAGATTTGCCGACTGACTATCCCCGCCCCGCGCAACAAAGTTACCAAGGTGGGCGTGAGGAATATTGTTTAAGCAGCGAGCTGACTCAGAGCCTCAAAGTTGTGAGTCAAAAAAACGGGGTGAGTTTGTTTATGACCTTGGTGACGGCTTTTAGTATTTTACTATCGCGTTATAGCCGTCAACAGGATATATGTATCGGTACGGCGATCGCTAACCGTACTTATCGCGATACAGAAGGATTGATCGGCTTTTTTGTCAATACTTTGGTACTGCGAAGCAAGATCGATCCAGCGCAAGCGTTTACGGAGTTACTCCACCAAACTCGCCAAACTTGCTTAGATGCTTATGCTCATCAAGATATTCCCTTTGAGCATTTGGTGGAGAAATTGCAACCAGAGCGCAGCCTGAGCTATAACCCTTTATTCCAAGTGATGATGGTGTTGCAAAACACCGAAGGGGCGGGGACAAACGTTCGTTTACCAGGGCTGGATATTCAAGACTGGGAGCAAAGTTATCCATTTGCCAAGTTTGATTTGACACTGGATCTGTGCGAAAAGGATGGCCAGCTCCGCTGTATGTGGGAATATGCTACCGATTTGTTTGCAGCAGCAACGATTGGGCGGATGGCGAGACATTTTGAAGTCTTACTCACAGCGATCGGCCAAAATCCCCAACAGCCGCCCCTCCAGAGCATCGGTCAACTACCCTTAATGACCAATGCCGAAATTCAACAACTGCAAGTTTGGAATCAAACTGATACCGATTATCCTCAAGACCAAACCTTGGTGACTCTGTTTGAACAACAGGTAGCCACAACGCCAGATAACATCGCCGTAGTGTTTGAAGATCGCAGCCTGAGTTATCAAGAACTGAACCAGCAAGCTAATCAGTTGGCGGAGTATCTATTAGAACTCAAACGGGAGCAACAATTGCCTGACAACCCAACGATCGCGATTTGCATCGAGCGATCGCTCGATCTGGCAATTGGCTTGTTTGGCATCCTCAAAGCCGGTGGGGCTTATGTGCCGATCGATCCCAACTACCCACAAGAACGGATTCGGTTGATGCTCGAAGACTGTGGGGCAAAGGTGTTGCTGACTCATACTCAACTCCAAGACCAATTAGCGATCGCACAAGACGGACAATACCAGGTCATCTGTGTGGATGCGGATAACTTCGCCACACAATCTCCCAATAACCCCAGTTGTCAAAGTCATGCCGATGATTTGGCTTATATCATTTACACATCAGGATCGACAGGACGACCGAAAGGCGTACAAATACTGCACCGTGGTTTAACTAATTATTTGCACTGGGCACAAGACTTCTATCGAGTCGCCCAAGGGCAAGGATCGCCTGTACAGTCGTCTCTGAGCTTTGATGCCACGATTACCTCGCTCTACCTACCTTTAATCTGTGGTCGGACGACAATCCTCATCAGAGAAAAACAAGAGATTGAAGCATTAGCCACGATCGTCAAGAATTCTCAACATCTCTCCCTGGTCAAAATCACCCCTGCGCATCTGGAGATCCTCAATCAGCAACTCGCTCCTGATGCAATGCCACATCGAGTTAATGCCTTTGTTTTAGGTGGTGAGACCCTACATGCCAACCAGATCGAGCCGTGGCTGACTCATGCGCCGGATACCCGCCTCGTCAACGAATATGGGCCGACAGAAGCTGTTGTGGGGTGTTGTGTCTATGAAGCGACGGGAAAAATCGATCTAGTGGGCGATCTATTAATCGGACAGCCGATCGCCAATACCCGGATCTACATCTTAGACGATCGAAACCAACCCCGACCGATTGGCATTCCTGGC
>NZ_JANNDR010000179.1:0-4206 GCF_031378165.1 Chamaesiphon sp. OTE_75_metabat_556 | reverse complement strand
ACCTTTTTGGCGCGTTGGGCTATTTTAGCCAGCAGGCAATTTTTCTAATTTCAATAATTCGCCCTTCTATAACAATCGCTATAATAAACCAGCTACTTCGACTAATTCTAAGCCGTACAAGTATAAAACGTGTGGAAAAGGTGATCGCATTATCCAAGGTTCATTATGCGAACGGCGGCAGAAATAGTATGGATAGATATTTTTTTGGTTGTAAAACATCGACCAAAATATAGTAGTTCAATACTTTAACTCGATTCAAACGCCGGACAAAAACCATCGGGAGCAACTCGAAATCCATTGAGTGGAGACTGCGAACTATGACAACGAGAGCCGCGTTGATGGCGACAATTACCGCAGCAGGGCAGATCTGGCGGAAGATTGCTTGCTTGCTGTCGATCGAGGATTTCGCGTTGGGAGATGCCTCTGAGGACGATTTCTTCGCCTTGCCATCTGGCTTCGATCGATCCGGTATCCGCAAAATTATGCCACCGGGGGTCGCTGGAGATCGTCGTGGGTAAGCTAATACTGATTTCTTGTTCTAGTTCGGTGAGTTCGCCATCATAATTGGGATCTTTTGGCGGCGCGGGTTGGATAAAAGTATCGCCAACCGGCAGCGAAACTAGATTTCCTGCTGATGGCGAATGTAAATGATAGCGGTTTTGCAGCTCTTCCAACCCCGTCAGATCTGCCAGATAAGTTGCCGAACCATGGATGAATACGACATGCTTGGGACGCATATTATGAATCAATTGGGCGGTACCAGCACCATCAGAATGTTCGCTCAGGAGATAGGTTTCGACGGCAATTTTTGGAGTGGTGGCTGGAAATACGTTCGTGCCATGAGGTGAAGCGGGCAACAATACCAGCCAGGGGAAGGGATGTTCGATCGTATAAGTGTCGAGATCGGCGTGAGTCTCCGTGATGACAATACACTGACGCTGATGGATCTGGGCTAGCGTCTCTGGGGTAATTTGACGCACATGGGGGCGGACTTTTTCATCCCAAAACAGGGATTGATGGCGCGCAAAGTTTTGCACAGAGGGCGGAAAATGAGCGATGAGCGGCAAATAAGCATCATAACCAGCCGAGATCGATTCATCTACCCAGATATCGATATCGCGTCCGGTAAATAAATGATGACTGCGGAGCAGGATCAGCAGCTCCTGAGCGATGCCGAGCTGAGAGACAGGGAGAATGATCGACTGTTGTTGGTTGATGGCTCGATCGATCCGTGCCATCAAGGTATTTTCTTGTTTGCGGCGATGGGGATGACGCGCAGTGCCATAGCTGCCCTCGACAATCAAGACATCAGGATGGAGATTGCGAATCGAATCGAGGTGCAAGCCCTCTACTAATCGGGAATTGGACAAGAAAAAGTCGCCCGTATAAAAGACCCGAAACGACTGATAAAATCCGGTATAAGTCAGCAAGATCGACGCCGCACCTGGTAAATGTCCGGCGGGAAAGAGTTCTGCCGATAAACCATCGGCAAACTCGATCGATCGTTGCCATGGTAAAGCTTGACTGATTTGCGGTACGCCATCAGTTTCATCTAACCAATTGAGCGATAGCAAGCGGCTGGTGACTTCGCTCGTGTAGATCGGTAACTGCGGAAAAGCCCGATGGAGCGCGAGTAAACCTCTAGCATGATCGGCGTGAGCGTGGCTACAGATCACCAAATCGCAAATCGGTAGCTTATCGGCAGCAATCAGCGGTGAAATATCTTGCAAGCCACAATCGAGCAAGATCCGATATGGCCCCATTTTGACAAGCAAACACACGCCCTCGTCATGATGTCCGACGCCATAGGGCAAACAAACTAGATCTTCATTACTAGAATGGGGCAGAGTAGACAAGGGCAAAGTCCAGGATAAAACCGCCGCCGCTCTATAGAGATCTCGGCAATGGGCAAGTCGCTAGCTAGTGAGCGGAACCATTCCCATGATATTTGTCGGAATCATAGAAGCCATTGCGAGTACCAAAAAACAGGATACCAAGCACGAAGGGAATAGTCAGAATTGGTAAGATGACTTGAACGCTCATAATCTAAAATAACTCTGAGGATTGGCACGGTACTAAACCTCCATTATTGATCGATTTCTTGGCGATCGACACCGATCGTTAACCATTCTTGATGACGATTATAAATGCTTCCGCGCGAGGAAATAAGCGGCGATCGATTTAGCATCGATCGGTTCGCCAGCCTCGATCGCCGCTTCAAATTCGGCTGGAGTCATCAACACGATCTCGATATCTTCATCCTCATCACCCGCAGGTTGCACGGCTAATTTCTCCAGATCTTGCGCCAGAAAAGCATAAATAATCTCATCACAATAACCAGGCGCGAGAAAAAACTCCCCCAACTTCTGCCATTTACCAGCTCGGTATCCCGTCTCTTCTTCAATTTCCCGCGAGATCGTCGTCGCTGGATCTTCACCGATTTCTAGGGTACCTGCCGGAAATTCGAGGATTCTGCCCTGGGTAGGAAAGCGATATTGTTTAACTAAAACTAATTTGCCCTCTGGCGTCATCGGTACCGCCAGCGCACCACCAGGATGATGAATCGATTCCCATTCCCCGATCGCCCCATTGGGCAATTCGATCCGATCGACATTGAATGAAAACTTACGTCCTTGATAATGCAATTTGTGCTGGAGAATCTTCGCTGGTTCGGTTCCTAATGGCATGTTTAATTAGTGGATAGTGAATAGTGGATAGTGGATAGTGGATAGTGGATAGTGAATAGTGGATAGTGAATAGTGAATAGTGGATACTTATAGAAGTAATTTTACACCCGAAGATTCTAATTTTTTGGCTAGGGTGGCGATCGATTCGCCCGAACTTGGTTCGATCCGATCGGGTGCGATTTCGGCTAGTGGTATCAGTACAAATGCGCGATCGCACATGTGCGGATGGGGGATTTGTAAAATCGGTAAATCGATAATCCGATCGCCATATAATAATAGATCCAAATCTAGCGTCCGTGCCCCCCAAACCTCTTGCCTTACTCGTCCGAACTCAGCCTCGATCGATTGTAAAACATCTAGCAAATCCAATGGTGTCAAACTAGTCTCAATCGTCGCACAACCATTCACATAATCTGGCTGCGGTGGTCCGATCGGAGCTGTAAGATACCAGCTAGATACGGCTAATAGCTCAATCTGGGGATGGATTTTCAGTCGTTCGATCGCGCCAGTTAATATTGCCTTTGAGTCACCCAAATTGCTCCCCAACCCGATCGCACACCAACCATCATTCGACATTTTATCTATAATCAATCCCAACTCCAAACTATCCACTATCCACTATTCACTTTCAACTTACTTAAAGCTTGACTAAACCCGATCGCGATCGTGATATTAGAAATTGTCAAAAATAATTCTGCACTGCCATGTAAAAGATCGACGTCAGCTAAAGATTTATGCAATTTCAACTGTGCATATGCTCCGATCGGAATCGTCACCGCGACAAATACTAAAGTTAGATAAAACCCAACTAGCGCAATCTTTGGAGTCTGGATCTTTTTGGTCATCAACCAGAGAAATCCTAAATAAGGAAATAAAGAAACTGCAAATAATGTTTCCTTAGAAAATATCGATTCGATTAACGATGGCATATCTTAACTATTGACGATCGACTGTTTACTAATCTGCCAAGCAGCCACACACATCGTGGCATTCCCCACTACTGTCATCGCTGCTTGTAATGTCACCAGCCACTCTAGCGCGGGCGGATTGTCGAAAAAATGCCAAGTACAAGCACACATCGCACTCACCAATGCGGGCAACATCCCAAATGACAGACTCCGCCAAGCGAGATTGCCACTAGCCTCAGCATAGAGCCAAATCAGCCAGATCGCCGTCATCCACTCAATGACGCTAGAAATATGAATGATCCAAGTGGGAATCGAGAGTACGTGCATTTTGGCTAGTCGATCGATTGGTATGCTTTGGCGCGAACTAATTGTGGTTAGTTCCCCATTTAGAGTGTACCGAATATCTCGCTAGCTGTATCGATCGCCTAAAACTGGCAAAATTCAAAATTTACTGATAACGTCGATCGAATCTGGGATCGAAGTAGTGTTTTTTCTGGCTGTTACAGGAGTCGCACCGAGTTTGGAGGTTGCTGATATTGTTGCTACTAACCGATGCGAGGGGGATAATACGATCGATAGTTTGGTAGTCTGCCCACAGCTTTGACACTGAT
>NZ_JANNDR010000171.1:0-3254 GCF_031378165.1 Chamaesiphon sp. OTE_75_metabat_556 | reverse complement strand
TAAGGTTGTGGTCATTGGTTATGATTGCTTGGTGTTCTCGGTAGAACGGAATGTTTTTTATGTATAAACCTAATCTAACGTTATTGTTAACGTTTGTAAACGTTTCTCAGGTTTGCAGAACTGATGAGAGTCATCAGGTTTCGTTATGCTTGAGAGTAGGCATTACTTCTAGAGCGTGTTATCAATCTCGCTCGCCTGCACTGTGTTAATGGGCGCGGGCAATTAAGAGCTTAATATTTTAGCTACGGTAAGAGACTTGCCAATTTACTGGGAATATTCGGTGAAGCGATCGTTGCTTTCGAGTCAGTTAAGATCGATCGAGCATACAAATTAGTCTCTTGATGCTCGGCAACCGCTGTCGGTAAAGCTTCGCGTAGATGAGCGACAACAGCAGTCGTCGTGATGTCATAGGTTTGCGTCACCAGCTTGGGATATAAACCAATCCCAATAATCGGGATTAGCAGGCACATCGCGATCGCTAATTCGCGCGGTTTGGCATCCCCCCAACTTTCCCCCCCAGCTTCCAGCTTGCCAAAAAAGACGCGACGCAACATCGATAGTAAATAAATCGGTGTAATTAATAAGCCCACCGCTGCCAAGAACACAATCCCAATCTTGAACCCGTCGCTATACACATCGCTAGTCGTCAAGCCCAAGAAAATTGACAATTCGCTGACAAAACCGCTCATCCCAGGTAGAGCCAAGGATGCCATCGATGCAAACGTAAACATGGCAAACGTGGTCGGCATCGATTTGGCAATCCCACCCATCTTATCCATCGATAGCGTATGCGTCCGCTCGTAAATCACCCCAGATAGGAAGAACAAGACTGCGGCAATCCCACCATGAGAAATCATTTGCAGCATCGCGCCATTGACGCCCAGCGCAGTAAAGGAAGAAATCCCAATCAGCACAAAGCCCATGTGCGAGATCGACGAATAAGCCAACCGCCGCTTGAGATTGTCTTGCGAGAAAGCTGCTAAGGCACCGTAGATAATATTCACGACACCCAACACCGCCAATACAGGGGCAAAATATACATGCGCGTGGGGCAGCATTTCTGCATTCAACCGAATCAGGGCGTAGCCGCCCAACTTCAGCAATACCCCTGCCAAAATCATCGACCCAGGTGCGGGAGCCTCACCATGAGCATCCGGCAGCCAAGTATGGAAGGGGAAAATCGGTAGTTTGACGCCAAAAGCGATCAGTAAACCTGTATAGGCTAATAATTCTAAGCCGATCGGGTACTCTTTGAGTCCGAGGGCAGTGATATCAAAAGTCACCGTATCGCCGTAAAAAGCTAATCCCAGTGCTGCCAGCAGAATAAAGATCGAAGCTAATGCTGTATATAAAATGAATTTCGTCGCCGCATAAAACCTTTGTCCGCCGCCCCAGATCGAAATAATCAGGTAGACCGGAACTAATTCTAGCTCCCAGAGCATGAAGAACATCAGCAGATCTTGAGCCAAGAAGACTGCAATCTGAGCACTGTACATCACCAGCATCAAGCTAAAAAATAGACGCGGCTTGAGCGTGATGTTCCAAGCGGCAAAGGTTGCCAGCGTCGTCACAAACCCCGTCAATACCACTAAGGGCATCGATAATCCATCTACGCCCAGCGACCAATTCAATCCTAATTGGGGTACCCAACTATATCGCTCGACCAACTGCAAGCTGGAGTTGTCGAAGTCGTACTGGGTTGCAAATGTATAGATGATCAAACATAATTCTAAGATCCCGATACCCAGTGCATAGAACCGCACAGTTTTACCATTGGTGTCGGGTAGCACGGGAATAGCCAGGGCAGCTATCAGTGGAAACGCAATAATCGCAGTGAGCCAGGGAAATTCAGAAATCATAGAGATGCGATGAGGATCGAGTGGGATACTTCACTGCTGGACAACGTTAGTATCTAATCTTGGTAGGTATAAATACTCATTATATCAATGATATACCTTGTTCATAATGCTGACAACTCGTAACTAAAATTTACAAGTTGTAAAATACCGTTACTATAGGGTACCCCTTTTTCGATCGCAAATTGCCTCCAGTCGAGCAGAAGGATCGTTTAACAGTTGACAGTTGCGGCTCGCGCCCTGGAGGTTCCCTCCAGATTGAGCGAGAAAAGAAAGACAGCTTGGCGGGACAAAGATTTAGACCCTGTCCCGATCGCTAATGTTATCAAAGTGGCGAAGATCGACGTAAGATCGATCGTGGTTTCGATCGTGAGACTAAGCTTTGACAAGGAGAATCGACCCAAACATGTTGCAATCGCCATCAACCCGTCCCGCGAACACTACTTTTTGGCAGTCCTCGATCGGGAAATTAATCAAAATCTATGGTGGCTTGAGCGCGATCGCGTGTTTGATGCTATTTCCATTACTATGGCTATTGAGTACGTCACTCAAATCAGCAGATGAAAATATTTTCCAATCGCCGCCGCAATTATTCCCCAGCCACCCAACTTTAGAAAATATAGTTACCGTTTGGCAAAGTAACAATAATTCGTTTTCCCACTATTTCGTGAATAGTATTATCGTTGCCATTCTGAGCGTGATTATCAACACGATATTTTGTGCATTGGCAGCTTACCCACTCGCTAGATTAGAATTTAAAGGGAAAGAGGCCATCTTTGCGATCGTGGTTTCGACGATTATGATTCCCTTTCAGATCGTGATGATCCCCCTGTATATCATTGCCGTTCAATTGGGTTTAATGAATACTTACTTGGGGGTAATTTTACCGAATTTAGCTTCAGCATTTGGTATTTTCTTATTGCGTCAAGCTTTCCAATCCGTACCAAAGGAACTCGAAGAAGCTGCGCGGATGGATGGTTGTTGGGAAATTGGGATCTGGTGGAGTGTGATGTTACCTGCCATTCGCCCCTCCTTAGTTACTCTGGCAATTTTTGTATTTATCGGCGCGTGGAGTGATTTTTTGTGGCCGTTAATTATCCTCCAAGATGATGCTTATTACACGTTGCCATTGGGAGTGGCGAAGTTAGCTGAAGGTGCTTTTGGGTTAAATTGGAGACTAGTCGCTGCTGGTTCGGTGATTTCGATCGCGCCTGTCTTAATTTTATTTATGTTCGTCCAACGTTATATCGTACCTACCGCTACTAGTAGTGGTAGGTACGATATAACGTTGGACGAACATAAATAAAATTAAGACAGGCGCGATCGAAATCACCGAACCAGCAGCGACTAGTCTCCAATTTAACCCAAAAGCACCTTCAGCTAACTTCGCCACTCCCA
>NZ_JANNDR010000156.1:0-7787 GCF_031378165.1 Chamaesiphon sp. OTE_75_metabat_556 | reverse complement strand
TCCGGCGGCTGCGGCATAGCGGATTATTTCCGCGCCATCTGTTTGGCCGGTGCCCAACTGATGTAATAATCCGGCGACAAAAGCATCGCCAGCTCCAGTCGTATCGATCGCTTTGACGGCAAAGGCTGGTTGCTGTCCGCTGTGGCCATCGAGCCAGTATTCACAGACATTGCCGCCATCGGTGATGAAAATTCCCAGAGCGGCAGGTAAGTGCGCACACAAGGATTGGGGTGATGTTTGGCCGTAAATTAACTCGGCTTCTTCTTTGGCAAACTTGACATAATCGGCCTTGGCTAATAATTGTTTAATCTGGGGGATGGCAACATCTATAGACGGCCAAAAAGTCGGTCGCCAGTTAATATCTACTAATATTTTGACACCATTTGCCTGGGCGAGGGCGACAGCTTGCCAGGTACTCTGGGCACTGAGTGGATATGCTAAAGCGATCGTTCCTAATAGCAAAAAGTCTGCGCCTGTAAATAAATCCTTGGGGACTTGGCTCAATTGGGTATCGGCAAATCGATCGGTCGGAATTTGGCCAAAACCACCAAAAACGCGATCGCCATCAACCGTTCTAATCACCTGGACTTGGCGGGTAGGTGCAGTAGGATGATTTTGAAGTCCGGTGAGATCGACACCTTCGCTTGCCAATTTTGCTGCCAACTTGGTGCCAGCTTCATCCTCACCCACGCAGCCGATAAATCGCGATCGATCGCCCATTTTGACCAACGCACACGCCACATTTGCCGGCGCACCGCCAGGTAATGGCGTCCAAGATGTGACTTCCTCGCTGCTGACTCCGCTTTGCTCGGCTAAGAGATCGAAAAGCACTTCACCAAGACAAATGACGGTAGACATAAAATTTTAGTTGATAGTTGATAGGTGATGGTTGATAGTTGATAAATGAGGGAAAATATCCGATCAAATCAACCAAGATGAATACCAGTGTAGACCGACTCCTCGCCAGTTATCATTATGAATTACCGCCAGAGGCGATCGCCCAAACGCCAGTCGTACCGAGAGATCGATCGAAGTTGCTGGTAGTCGAAACTGGGGATGGCCACCAACATCGTCAGTTTCATGAAATTGGCAATTTCCTGGCGGCTGGGGATTTATTGGTATTTAATAATACCCAGGTGATTCCAGCGCGGATGTATGGTGCCAAACCGACGGGCGCACCTGTGGAAATTTTACTACTATCCGAGCAGCAACATAATTGCTGGTTAGCATTGGTTAAGCCAGGACGCAAACTCAAAATTGGCACCCAAATTATTTTTCCCGCCCGTACAGCTACTGCCCCAATCCCCCAACTCACAGCCAGAATTATTGCCAGGGACGAGGTGACTGGTGGAAGATTGCTGCAATTCGAGCTACCCGAACATATTTCATTGAACTCTGTCCTGGCCGACTTTGGCGAATTACCGTTACCACCCTATATTCACGCGAGTACTTCTACTCCCGATCAGTATCAAACTGTCTATGCGAAAGTGCCAGGAGCCGTTGCGGCACCGACAGCGGGACTACATTTTACTAACGAATTACTCGATCGATTAGCCGAGCAGGGCATCGGGCAAGCGCACGTCACCCTCCATGTCGGTGTCGGCACCTTTCGCCCTGTGGAAGTTGAGGATATCACCACCCACCAGATGCACCACGAATGGCTAGAAATATCAGCGGAGACGATCGAGCGGATTCAGGCCACCAAAGCCGCTGGTGGCAAAGTTTATGCGGTCGGGACAACTGCCGTCCGAGTGCTGGAAACGGCGGCTCAAACTGGCAGATTGCAGCCTTACAGCGGCGATACGAATATCTTTATCTATCCCGGCTACGAATGGCAGATTGTCGATGGGTTGATCACCAATTTTCACTTACCAGGATCGAGTTTGATGATGTTGGTGAGTGCGGCCATCGGGCGACAAAGGTTACTAGATTTGTACCAAGTCGCGATCGATGATGGTTATCGATTTTACTCATTTGGCGATGCGATGTTAATTCGATCGGTTGGACTCAGCCAGTAATAAAACTCCGATCTGTACTTATGGAGATCGGATGTAGTTTATAATGTTGCTAAATTCAAATATTTATCCCGATCGACAGATGCGAATATTCGCACGATCGCCAGTTTGAGTGCATGAACTGCGGTTGCTAATGACGTGATGCCCCAGTTTTTAAACATGATGAGGGCGGAAGTCATGCTATTTAACAATCGATCGACCGATATTTCTACTCTAGAGCGTGTAATCGACTACACACCCCTAACTGTTGCGCCAGCGGCTACCGTGATGGCGGCCATTACCTTAATGGATGGCAGTGAAGATCTCAACGCGCCCACCAATCCGACTCGCGATCGACAGAATTATAGTTATGTCTTGGTGGTGGATCCAAATCGACCGATCGGGATTTTGACGCGGCGAGATGTAGTTAAACTTGTTACTGCTGGCACGGATTTAACCACAACTAAGATTGCGGAAGTGATGACTGCCCCAGTCATGACAATGAACATCACCGCAATCACAGATGCGATAACGGCATTATCTGTCATGCAGCAGCATCGGATTCGTCATTTACCGATCGTGGACGAATGCGGGTTATTGGTAGGGATGGTGACAGCGGAAGATCTACTCCAAGGCTACGAGCGGCTGGAACCATTGGCATCAATACTACCAGAACAGGAGAGCGGATCGAGTGAGATCGATCGGCAGAGTGAAGCGTCTTTGTTTCAGAGTCAACAAGATCTGAGCGATTTTGTGGAAAATGCGATCGGCTGTTTGCACTGGGTCGCGGCTGATGGCAAGATTATCTGGGCAAATCAGGCCGAGTTAGATTTATTGGGATATACGAGCGCAGAATACATCGGGCATTACATTACCGAGTTTCATGTCAATCGCACCACGATCGAGGATCTGCTTGATCGACTATTGCACGATCGAGCAGTCCGGGAATACGAAGCCGATCTGCGCTGTAAGGATGGCTCGATCCGCCATGTCCTGATCGATGCCAATTCGTCTTGGCACAATGGTGAATTTGTGCGAACTCGGTGTTTCACCCGCGACATCACCAAACGCAAGCAGGCAGAAGAAGATCTCAAAGAATTTAATGCGGCATTGAGTCATGCGATGGAGGGTATCGCCCGATTAGACCTGCATGGATGCTATGTTTGGGTCAATCAAGCCTATGCGGCGGCAATCGGCTACACGCCCGCAGCGATGGTGGGCATGGATTGGCAGCGCACGGTACATCCTGAAGATCTCCATACCATAGAACTTGCCTACAAGCAGATGCTCGATCTTGGCAAAGTGGAAGTAGCGGCCAGGGGAGTGCGTCAAGATGGCTCGATTTTTGATAAGCAACTGGTAATGGTGATGGCTGTCGATTCTCGTCAGCCATCGATCGGGCACTATTGCTTCATGAAAGATGTGACCGATACCAAGCAAGCTGAAGCAGATTTAATTCACAGCGAACATAAATTTCGGGCTATTTTTGATAGTATGAGCCAATTCATTGGGCTACTCACACCCGATGGCACCTTTATTGAAGGCAATCAGGCCGTGTTTGACGCTGTTGCTGTCGATCGAGCGGCAATTATCGGTAAACCATTCTGGGAGACGCCCTGGTGGACGCATTCGCCTGAATTACAGGAGCGGGTGAAAGCAGCAGTTGCCACGGCAGCAGCCGGGGAACTAGTGCGGTTTGAATCCGAACATATCTGGGCTGATGGCACGCCAGCGGTTGTAGACTTTTCGCTCAAGCCGATGTTTGATGCCACTGGGAAAGTGACGATGCTGATCCCCGAAGGACGAGATATTACTGATCGCAAGCGCAAAGAAGATATCCTGCGGAATATTGCGCTGGGAGTATCGGCCAAAACTGGGGCAGCGTTCTTTCAGGCATTAGTCGAATATCTCACCAAAGCATTACAGGTAGAATATGCTTTGATTAGTGAGCTGTTGCTGCCCTCGCAAGATCGAGTTAGTACCGTTGCTGCCTATGGCAACGGTGCCACACTCGATCGATTTGAGTATGCATTGCTGGATACACCTTGCCAGTACACGATCGATCGCCAATTCTATGTCTGTGCAGAACAGTTACAGCAGCAATTTCCTAACTTTGCCCTGCTGAGTGAGATTAGCGCACAAAGCTACATGGGGGTATTGTTGCGAAATTCAGCCGGACAGCCGTTTGGGCTGATTTGCGTGCTGAGTTGTCAACCCTTTTCCGAAACTCAACTGATGACGGAAATCTTGAATATTTTCGCAGCGCGGGCCGCAGCGGAGATCGAACGACAACAATCAGAGATCGAACTGCAACGTCAAAAACAAGATTTGGCGCGTTCCAATGATGAACTCCAGCAGTTTGCCTACGTGGCGTCCCACGACCTCCAAGAACCGCTACGGATGATTACCAGTTATTTGGAACTGCTCGAACGTCGCTACAAAGGTCAACTCGATGCCCAGGCGGATATGTTCATCGCTTATGCCGTAGATGGAGCCAGCCGGATGCAGATCCTGATTAACGATCTCTTGAACTATTCGCGGGTGGGGCGACAAGATCGAAATTTTGAAGCTGTCGATTGCGATCCGATCTGCGCGCAGGTGCTAACTAATCTCCAAGTGGCGATTTCCACCAACAAGGCGATCGTTTCCGCCGACCCACTCCCACGAGTGTATGGCAATTCCTCTCAACTCACACAGTTATTCCAAAATCTGATCGGCAATGCGATTAAATTTCGCAGCCAGGAGCCACCCCAAATTGAGATAAATGTCCGCTCGATCGAAGGCTGGTGGTTATTTTCAGTACGGGATAATGGTATCGGTATCGAAAATGAGTACTTGGATCGAATTTTTGTAATTTTTCAACGCTTGCACGGTAAAACCGAGTATCCTGGCACGGGCATCGGTTTGGCCGTTTGCAAAAAGATCGTCGAACGGCATGGCGGCAACCTTTGGGTCGAGTCGCAACCCGATCGAGGTTCGACTTTTTATTTCACTCTTCCTCCTCTTTTAAGTACTCTATGCTAAGTTCGTCACCGCTCGGTCGTACCATTCAAGTTTTATTGGTCGAAGACAACCTTGGTGATGTCGAACTCATAAAACTGGCGTTAGCAGAAAGCAATTTGCTCGTCAATCTGAGCGTGGTGGGAGATGGGGTTGCTGCCTTAGAATTTTTGCACTCTCAGCAGCAGGGAAATCCCCGGACACTCTATCCAGACCTCATCTTGCTCGATTTAAACCTACCGAAACAAAGCGGTCATGAAGTCCTCGCCGCGATCAAAGCCGATCGATCGCTCAAGCGGATTCCGGTAGTGGTGCTGACGACATCCCAAGCAGAAGAGGATATCCTCAGAGCCTACGATCTCTATGCTAGTGGCTATATTCCCAAGCCTGCTAGCTTCGATCGCTTCATCCAAGTCGTTCGTTCGATCGAGGATTTTTGGTTCTCAACGGTGAGATTGCCTTCTGAAATAGGGGATAGGGGATAGTTTATTGGGAATTAAGGAAGATGCTCGTCTATTCGACCCACGATCGCCTCCAGCAAATTGTTAATTAACGTAAATTCAGCATCGAGATTTCGCAAGATTTGTTTGTGTCACAAATCACCCAAGCCGCAGGGCGAGTTTGAGATCGGGACTAGAACGAATCTCCTAATGGCGATTAATCCCCGTCACAGCGAATTTCTACAATCAAACCATCGGGATCGTAACAGTAGATGCCGCGTCCGGTCGATTTGGCAAAGCCAACGCTACGCGAACGAGTGACGACTTCGCCATCAATTTTGACCTGATGGTCGTCCAAAATTTGGACGACTAAATCGAAGAGATCGGGCGCGATATCAAAAGCCAGATGATTGGCACGGGTGAATTGGACGGTCGGATCTGGCGACGGGGGCGATAAATCTGGCTCGGCAAACAAATCGAGCACTGTCCCATCGGGAATCCGAAAATTGGCAACCTGACCGCGGGCGACTAATTCAGATAAGCTTGACGGGATCTCACTGCCTGTAAGTTCGTGCAATCCCAAAATTGTCCCGTAGAAGTGGCGAGAAGCAGCCATATTTGCCACATTCAGCGCGATATGATGCAATCCGCGTAAGGCACCTGAAGGGAGCGTGGTAGGAGGAGACTCAGCAGCGACAGATCGTGGGGACATACTCACAATGGTTTTTAAAAAACAAATGGCTCAAATCCCGATAAATCGGTAATGCTAAACTAAATTTATCGCAAATCATTGAGGCGATCCCGACTCGATCGATACATTTGGGAGCCAAAGCTGGAGCTAACACTCTTATGCTAGCGAAAACAGGATGAATTTAGCACTAATTCCGATCGCGAACTGTCCCGATCTAGAGATAGCGGTGGTGTATATTCAAACTAAGAGGAAGATTTAACCAGTTCAAAGTGCATTACCTGGGGTTGACCTGAGTTCGACCAATATCTAAATCAATTTGAGAGTGAGTGCCGAACGTGGAAGATCGATTACCATTACTAGTTCAAAAACAACTCGATGCCAAAATTCGACAACGTCCACCACTATTTCCGTGGGAAACGAAACTTGAGGAGTATGAAACAACTGAAGACGAATCGGGGAACCCTAAACCTAATATCCCAACTTCAGCCTCAGAAACTTTTGGCGCGAGCGTTCCAGTGGAGCAGCGCGATCGCTAGCTAGAATGTGGCTGGTGGGTAAAGATAATTGCCATTTGTATTGTGATCATGCCCATATCCGTGCCACAACCACCAAGCTCGATCTTGGCAAAAATTCAGCAGCAGATGGCCATGCGGCCACAGACTGTCCCAGAGGAATCACTATTACTCCGAGTATTGGTGCAGTCGATGGTCGTAGTCGGCATTATCGCCACCGACGTGGCAGCAGATACACAGCTCAGTTTGTGGGCGATTCCGGTCAGTATCATGGGTGCTACTTGGAGTTGGTACCATCGCCACGACCGGAATATTGGCGCAAAATTTGGTTTAGCGTTGGCGATGCTAGGTGCGTTAGGTTACTTTGTTGCCCACCTAGTTGGCAGTATGAATGATACGCGACTAGTATTGGCCGAATTACTCGTGCAGATGCAGGCGATTCATACCTTCGATCTGCCGCGCCGCAAGGATTTGGGCTATTCGATGACGATCGGGTTAATTCTGATTGGCGTTGCGGGTACGCTCAGTCAGACACTAGCATTTGCGCCGCTATTATGCCTATTTTTGACGATCGCGATGCCAGTCTTATGGCTCGATTATCGATCGCGGCTGAATTTAGCACCATTGGCGATTAGCAATCCCGCTCAGATTGACAAGATTGGCATCCCCTGGCAGCAATTGGGACGGCTACTAGGGCTAGTGATCGCGATCGGTTTAATCATCTTTGCGCTGATGCCGCGTTTTCCTGGCTATCAAGGTTCATTACCTGTGAGTGCGCCGATTCAATACCAACAAAATAAATTCGACCCCAAACGGATGATTTCGCCCGGGTATCAACGCCAAGGCAAAGCCGGAACTGGCAAAGATCTCCAAATCGATGGTACAGGTGGCGATGGTCAAAGTGATGGTAAATTAGACGAGAATTTTTATTATGGATTCAACTCGCAAATCGACCAAAATCTCCGTGGGGTAATGAAACCCAAACTAGTGATGCGGGTACGCTCCCAAGCTCCAGGATTTTGGCGAGCATTGGCATTCGATCGCTATACCGGACAAGGTTGGGAAATATCTCGCAATGCCCAGACGACCAAAGTCCGGCGACCTGCTTGGGAACCGGATCGGGTGGAACATACGGTGCGATGGGAAGGCC
>NZ_JANNDR010000151.1:0-3986 GCF_031378165.1 Chamaesiphon sp. OTE_75_metabat_556 | reverse complement strand
GAAACTGTTGTGCCGCGCAATCGCCTCTAACACATGTAACTGATGGTTTGTGGCTTGTTTCACAGTTATGTGGCGGGGTGGGTAGAGGGTAGGGAGTAGAGGGTAGAGGGGAGGGAGTAGGCAGTATGAGGACGCAAGCGTCCTGTCCACTACGACCCTCTACCCTCTTTTCATCATGCTTTAGCGGTAGTCGATTTCTTTGAATAGATAGTTTCTATTATCATAACATTTAAAATTTAATTTACCTATTTTAAAGCCGATCAACCTCAGTCGTTCACATAGACTTCTTCTATCGATATGATCATTTACAATTATTTATATCTATGCGATGCTCCGTGGAGATCGACTGAGCTTTGAGTAGGGAAATGCCTTGTCACGCAATGGCTGAGACTGTAGGAGATCGATCGGTATATTTTACAGATTTATCTGGTCGCGATGTATTGACAAATACAATAGAGATGTGTAATGATTTTTTCTATGGTATTTAACTAAATCATTGATTTTGTCAATTCCAGTTATCGATCCTAAAATCTCCTCAACTTTTAGATACCCACTTTAAAAACCCATGCAACATCTCTCACGTCGGCACTTTTTGCTGGCGGCTGGTGCCGCTGGTGGCGCAACCCTGCTCAAAGGTTGCGCCATTAACCCACCTTCCCCAGACTCCTTATCTCCCAAGGCACAAGCACTGACTCTCAGTTCGACAACTACCCCAGAGACGACTGCTGTCAAACTGGGCTACATTGCGATCGCCGAATCAGCACCATTGATTATTGCTAGGGAAAAAGGTTTTTTCGCTCGCCACGGTATGACAGATGTGGATGTATCGAAGCAAGCCTCTTGGGGTTCGGCGCGAGACAATATTGAAATCGGCTCAGTTAACGGTGGGATCGATGGCGGACAATGGCAGATGCCCATGCCGCAGTTGATTTCCGAAGGGATTATTACCAAGGGCAATCGCAAAATTCCGATGTTGTCGATGGCGCAGTTGAGCACCCAAGGCAATGGGATTGCGATCGCGGCCCAACATGCTGGTAAGGGTTTCGATCTAGATGTATCGAAGGCGGCAGAATACGTTAGGGAAATGAAAGCTGACGGCAAACCCTTCAAAGCTGCTTATACCTTCCCCCGCGTCAATCAAGATTTTTGGATTCGCTATTGGCTGGGTGCAGGCGGGATCGATCCGACTAAAGATATCGATCTGATTGCCGTACCCGCAGCCCAAACGGTAGCGAGTATGCGGACTGGTTCGATGGATGGATTCAGTACTGGCGATCCTTGGCCGTCGCGGATTCTCCGCGATAAGCGCAAGTATGGATTTTTAGCAGTTCTCACAGCTCAAATTTGGCCAGCACACCCAGAAGAGTACTTTGCTATGCGCGAAGATTGGGTGCGGAAAAATCCTAAAGCTGCCAAGGCAATTCTCAAAGGAATTATGGAAGCCCAAATGTGGTGCGATGACCCCAAAAATAGAGCAGAAATGGCGGCTATTTTAGGGCAACGTAAATACTTTAACGTTCCCAGCGATCTATTAATCGGCCCCTACACGGGTGAGTATGTACTTGGCTCCGATCGCAAAACAGTTAAGGATGAAAAGTTAGCAATTCGCTACTGGAAAGATGCGCGCGGCAGCGTTTCTTACCCTTACAAGAGTCACGATTTGTGGTTCTTGACTGAAAGCGTCCGCTGGGGCTTTTTACCTCAAGGTTTCATGGGCGAAGCCGATCGAGTGATTAATGCAGTGAGTGGTGAGAAGTTTTGGCGAGAGGCCGCTCAAGAATTGGGCATTGCCAGCGCAGATATTCCACCATCTACTTCTCGCGGCATCGAAAAATTCTTTGATGGTGCCGAGTTCGATCCTGCCAAGCCAAAAGCCTATTTAGATAGTTTGAAAATCAAAACGATGAAGGCTTAAATTAATTAATGATTATTAATTAATAATTATCAAGTTCTAGAACCGCAATTCTCAATTCTCTGCTTGGTGCGCTAAACCGTCGGGGAACCCGACGAGCGCGCATCCGCAATTCTCAACTCTCAATTAATTTTGGAGCATCATTATGACAACTGGCATACGTAAATCATCAGTATTTCGGATTGGCAATATGGAAATATCTGTCAAAAGCTTCAAGAAATATGTCCTACCACCAGCGATCGCAATTTTTACTTTCTTAGCTTTATGGGAAGCATTATCGGCTTCGGGAATTACCCTCTTACCTGGCCCTTCGAGCCTAATTACCGATGCGCGAACTTTTGAATTAGTAAAATATCCTTTTTACGATCGCGGCGGTATCGATAAAGGGATGTTCTGGCAGACTTGGGCGAGCTTGCAACGGGTGGGGATTAGTTATACATTAGCCGCGATCGTCGGAATTTCGCTCGGCATTGCGATCGGCACTAGTGAAATGCTCTCCCGCGCACTCGATCCTTTGTTCCTATTTTTAAGAACTGTTCCCCCTTTGGCTTGGGTACCGATTTCCCTCGCTGCATTAAACAAAAACGAACCCGCTGCTTTATTCGTCATCTTTATTACCGCAGTTTGGCCGATTTTAATTAATACCGCAGTTGGTGTCAAACAAATCCCCCAAGACTACATTAATGTTTCCAAAGTCGTCCAAGCTTCCAAGCAAAAATACTTCTTCAAAATTTTGCTCCCCTCCGCACTACCTTACATTTTTACTGGTTTGCGCGTGGCAATTAGTTTAGCTTGGTTGGCAATTATCGCCGCTGAAATCGTGATGTCCGGTATCGTCGGGATTGGTTTCTTTATCTGGGAAGCTTATCAAAATAACTACATTAGCGAAGTTATTCTCGCATTGGTTTGGATTGGTGCGGTTGGTTTATTGCTCGATACTGCAATGTCTTGGTTGCAGAATAAAATCGTCAAACAGTAATTCATTAAAAGATGTGTAGGGTGTGTTACCCTGCTGTCGCAGACGCTACGCGAATGCGGAGCGTAACGCACCATCCCATCACAATCATAAAATTTGGTGTGTTATCCCGCAAGGGTAACGCACCCTACATAAAATTCAAAATTTATAAACTGCCATGTCAACAGTCGAATTAGTTAATATTCAAGATGCGGGAAAAACCTTCCCGCTCGGTGGTGGGAAAGAATATATCGCCCTACGCGGTATCGATCTCCAAATCAGACGCGGTGAATTTATTGCGCTGATCGGTCACTCAGGCTGTGGCAAATCCACCCTGCTAAATATGATTGCGGGCTTGGATTTGGCGACAGAAGGAGTAGTTTCACTAGAAGGATTAACGATTACCAAACCTGGTCCCGATCGAATCGTAGTTTTCCAGAACTATTCACTATTACCGTGGATGACAGTGCGGGAAAATGTCGCTTTTGCGGTTGATGAAGTTCTGACTGAAAAGACTGCTCAAGAGCGGAAAGAAATCGTCGAACACTATGTCGATGTCGTCGGACTCTCTAAAGAGATCGACAAATATCCCAGTGAAATGTCTGGGGGGATGCGCCAACGGGTAGCGATCGCCCGCGCCCTAGCCGTGCAACCGCGCTTGTTACTACTAGACGAACCCTTTGGTGTACTCGATGCCCTGACGCGGGGTAAATTGCAAGAACAGCTAGTTAAAATTTGCGAAGATAATAACATTTCGGCGTTGATGGTGACGCATGAAGTCGATGAAGCTGTACTGATGAGCGATCGAGTGGTGATGCTCACCAATGGCCCAGCTTCTAAAATTGGCTCGATTTTAGATGTCGATATTCCTCGCCCACGCAAGCGTTTGGAAGCTGTTAAACATCCGAGTTACTATCAGCTCCGCAGCGAGATTATTTACTTTCTCAACCAGCAGAAGCAAGTCAAAAAAATGCGGGCGCAGAAAGTTCAAAACGTTGCCGCTCACGGGTTAGAAAAAGTTAACTTGCAACTGGGTTTTGTACCCTTAACGGCATGTGCGCCGATGATTATTGCCAAAGAAAAAGGCTTCTTTGTCAAACACGGTTTAGAACAAGCCTC
>NZ_JANNDR010000105.1:0-15158 GCF_031378165.1 Chamaesiphon sp. OTE_75_metabat_556 | reverse complement strand
CCCAGTGCCAATCTGCCGATCGATCGGGATTTCTGATTTGAGATTGCCGAATCAGCCGCTCGGCTGTATTCCGATTGCCACCTAGTAGTTTTAATAATTTCCGCTCCAAGTGCGGATGCTGCGGTCGATATTGTCGATTGGTAGTCTTACTGCTACCGCCCAACTGAAATCGGTGGCGTTGTTGCCAAGCCACAAATAATAGAGACAGTCCTACCAAAATCGCGATCGCCGCACCACTCATAAACAGTTAAAATTTTGCAGATTGAGATTAAATTGCCAACATTACTGATAATCTAACTGAAAATCGATACGTCTTCAATCAGTGCAAGTACTTAGGAGATCGCGGCAGAATAGCTACGCCAAGAAACTCATCTCAAGTGGGTATTCTGCGCCGTGCCCTGAAAATCGATCGCTAATCTCAACCGCCCCAACTGTCCCCAGCACTAATACCGATATTAAGGCTTCTTACTCCTGCAACACCTTGCTGGATGTCTTTCTCCGCTCTGACTCGATCGCGCATTGCTTCATATTCGCGTTCATCTGCGGCGAGAGCTTGCTGTTTGGAGTCAGGTAAAGTCTCGATATGAATTGGCTCCCGACAGTTGCTACAGTAGCCCAGTCGGAGGCTGAGAATTAGTGCTTCGCATTTGTCGCATTTGTATGACATACTTCTTACTCGCTAATCGAAAAATTGCCCGAACTTAGGATACCCAGATGCTTTGATCGAGTCAGTATTTAAGGGCATGGAAATTATGGGATTGACTTATTTACTCAGTTGTCGCCAACTGCGATTGGGGAGCGACTTGAGCAAGAAAAACAGATAAAAGCCGATCAACACAAACAAACAGACATTTCCCAATTGACTATAAGTATTGACGATCTGGACATCGCTCCAACCCATCGAACTTAAATTATTCATATCGCCACCAGCGTCACCTTGCCCGCCCAGCATCGTTCCCCACGGAATTTCCGCAGATCCAGTTTTGATGTGGTGCCACATGCTAAAACTCTCGACAAAGGTATATGTTGCCATTAACAAAAAGAGATATCGCCAAAAATCCCAGCGGAACTTATCTGGTAACGGGAAATAGAAACATACTATCAATAACGTACTCAGATAAAATTCGCCACCGACACCGCCAAAATACAACAGCAGATGGTAAGTATCTTCTGGCATCAGCCAAGTCATATAAAACTGGACGATCGCGATAACGACAGCCATCACCATTGCTGGGTATTTTTGTTCGCGCCAGCCCGACCAAAATAATATTAATAACAATAATAAAACACAGATATAGACGATCGGCGATCGATTCTCGCTAATATTTGTCCAGCCAAAAGGTAGTGGGGTGGCCGCGTGTCCGGCTAACCAAGCAACTGTCGCATGTCCGAATTCATGAATCCAAATCTGGATGCCTCTAAGTAAAAATCTGGGGAAAACTAATATTTGAGCCAGGATCGCGATCGCAAAGGCGATCAGTAAGGCACCGCGATTAATGTAGCGATTATCGAATGCATAAAGATCTGTATCGGCATCTTTAACCTTTTCATCGAGCTGAAATTTTTGCTTCCATTCGTTGCGTTTACCGTGCATTCCATAAATAACAACGGTTTCAATTCCGGCTGGATCTAAGACTTGCAAACATTGGATAATTTGCTTGGCTACTTGCGCCTTAACAGCACCAGATCGACTTTGCAATTTGATGTGTAGCTCTCTGCCGGCGATTGTGATGGTTGAATAGATGTGATCAGATCGCAATAATCGATCGAGCGTTTCACGAATTTGCTGGCTAGGTAAATCGATTTCCGTAGCAGTGATGACCGCTGCATCGCTTTCTAACGTCTCATCCCGACACTGGTGGTAAGCAGCCGTCAGGAGGGCTATTTCGCTTTTTCGACCCTCTTTAACTAGTGCCATCCGCTGCTTGCCAAAAGCCGCATCGATCTCGTCGATCGAAGCTCCAGGCTGCACGTTTAACATTTGATAATATTCCAAATTCATGACGATCGGCCGTAGATATCGAATGATGGGCGTCAAGATTAGTATGCCCACCAGTCGATCGATCCTCTCCTTAATCTACGCTGACCCGATCCCTGTACTAATCACTAGTTAATGGGATAACCAATCTCTTGAATATCTTGAGCTAATTCATCGATCGATAGATTGACATTTAACATTTTGACAATCTCGTTAGTAAGAGGCTGATGCGCGTAGATATGCTGCACAGCAACTAGATCGATTGCCTGCTCGTGATAATCCGTTGCCCATTCTTGGTAAGTCAGCAGATTACGATCTAAGGTTGATAACATCCAATTAGAGCCGTCGGCATCTTCATCACCTTGAGGATAGCTAATGTAATGTTACGGACATTCCATGCGGGATCGATATATCTGCGCCAAATGCAAAAAGTTATGTCCTCGATCGAAAACGCTGGTTCTTGCAGAAAAGAATTAAACTCTAGTGGCACTGCGTCCAAAACTCCGCTCCAGATCTTGCCCTCATCATTGCCATAGGGACTCATTTTGGATGCATGATCGAAACCTTTGATAATTGCTCCGGCTGAGTCAAACAACATAAAGTATTCATCCCCACCACCGTTATCCAGCTTCGCCATCATTTCGCCAGCACCCCAATGAGCTTTGAAACTATAAGTTCGCAGATCGGAACGTGGACACAGGATTGCATCCAACATCGCTAGGGATTGAGAGAGTTGGCGGAGGCTGTCTATATCTGGCAGCAGGTTTAGAGTTTTAGTAGCAACCATCGGCATTAACGAGAGATTTTGTGCGCGTGACTAACTGGACAGATCGATTTATTTAATGATACTGTGTGACAGATAGTTCAAGCGATCTGATTATGGCAGTAGTTTGGAGCAGCGAACAAATCCTGGCTTTGGCACCAGATGCCGGATCGGTCAAAAACGGCAAGGCACTAGCCACTGCCAGTAAATGGCAAAACTTGGGCGGTACGGAGCGCGTATTGTGGGGTGAATGTCAGGGCAGTGGGAAGAATCCCTATCAAGCGCAGATCGACCTCACCGAACCAGCTTTTAAATGTAGCTGTCCCAGCCGCAAATTCCCCTGCAAGCATGGCTTGGGCTTATTTTTGCTCCATACCAGCCACACCAATTTATTTACGCAGGATGCGCTGCCTAGCTGGGTACAAGACTGGATCGATAAACGATCGCAAACCACCCAGAAGAAGGAAGAGAAGCAAAAGGCACCTGTAGACGAAGTCGCCCAAGCCAAACGGCAGCAAAAGCGATCGGATAAAGTCAGTACGGGACTTGCGGATCTAGATCTATGGCTACAAGACATCATCAGTAGCGGCTTGGCAGATACGCAAGCTCAGTCCTATGGTTTTTGGGATGGGATGGCGGCGCGATTGGTAGACGCTCAGGCACCAGGATTAGCCAGACGGGTGCGGCAATTAGCAGGGATTGCTAATAATGGGCAAGCTGATTGGGCGGGCGAATTGCTGGTGGCACTGAGTCAGATTCATTTAATAATTCAGGGTTACCAACGACTGGAGAGTTTGTCACCAGCACTCGCGGCAGAAGTGCGATCGCAAGTCGGGTGGACGATTTCTCAAGACGAGCTGCTAGGTTTATTTGAGCGCGGGGAAGTTACCAGTCAGCAAGATGAATGGTTGGTGATGGGCAAAAGCCTGACGGAAGATCCTACCAGTAATCTCAAAACTCAACGCGTATGGCTATGGGGGCAAAATAGCCAGCAGATCGCCCTAATTCTCAATTTTGCCGTTCGCAACCAACCGATCGATGTTAGTTGGTTGCCTGGTTCGCTCGTGCCCACAGAACTTATCTTTTTCCCTAGTAGCTACCCCTTGCGGGCAATCGATCGCAATCGTCAAGATGCCCGCCAACCAGGAGCTATTCCAGGCGATGAGACGATTATCGTTCCGTTCGCGTTGGCGAAGCCTCTCGAAGAGAAGCGTCTGCCTGCGCAGAGAGGCTTCGCCAACGAACTGGCGATCGATCGTTATCGTCAAGCGTTAATTCAGAACCCTTGGCTGGAGACATTTCCCCTATTAATTACGGATGTCACGCCCAATTATAGTGAGGGTAATTGGTCGATACGCGATCGAGAAAATAACTATTTACCCTTAGAACTAGCCGATGTACGGGGTTGGCAGCTTTTAGCATTAAGTGGGGGCAAGCCGATCACCCTAATGGGAGAATGGGATGGGCAAAAACTAAAACCATTGAGCATTTGGCACGATGGTGGCTATTGGCAAGCAAACATTGGGGAGGTATGGTGATGAATGCTTGGGAAACACTAGTTGCGAGCGCATTGGTGGGGACGAATCGACAGTCACCATCGATCGATCTGACTCATCCAGCTTTGGCAGATTATGGGGCTGCATTACCCAGTCAGTCGCCAACACAACAAATCCTCAGTGCGGCGGGATTAATTGCTGCTTATCAAGCAGTTGGCAACAGTCCGATACCAGCAACTTTGCCATTATTAGCCCCCGCTGCTGAAGCCGATCTGACTTGGTGCTCGCCGTTAACCGCTCGGCACTTGAGTGCGATTTTGAATGAGAGTCGCTACGAGCCAATCTTGCCGGAACTATTGCAATTGCTAGCGCAGACGGAACAAACTGTCCCCCCAGACTTCTTGCCCCTAGTATTGGAGCGGGGCAAACGCCATAAGAGTTTGAGATCTCTAATTACACCGATGTTAGGCAGTCGCGGACAGTGGTTAGTTCGCCAGAATCCAGAGTGGGAGTATGCTCTCGGCGGTGCGATTTTATCTCTCGATCCAGCTCAATTACCAGAAATCTGGGCAACTGGTACCCGCAGCGAGCGGTTAGCAGCAATCGCGCAATGGCGACAGATCCAACCAGCGGAGGCTAGATTGGCGATCGCCGCTAGCTGGAAGCAAGATAAAGCAGATGACAGGCAAGCATGGTTAGAAGTGTTAGAGACTAATTTGAGCCTGGAAGATGAAGAGTTTTTGGAAGTGGCTTTATTCGATCGCAGCGAACAAGTCAGGCTTCAAGCTGCCGATCTCCTCAATCGTTTAGCCAGTCAATATCGTCAGCGATTGACGCAATTAGCCAGTCAATGTGTAAGTATTGAAGCCAAGGGAAAGAGTTGTAAAATCAAGCTCAATTCGCCTAAAGTTGGTGATAAAGAATGGCAAGCAGCCGGAGTAAATGACAAATCTGTTGGGACTACCAATATTAGAAATCTCAATCTGACCCTGGAAGAATGGCAAATTTTACAAGTTTTAATTGCTGCCGATCTAGATATTTGGTCGGGAGATATCGATCGATTATTAGATGCAGCAGCGAAGCACGATCGCAGTTTACTCATTCTGACTGGCTGGGTGAAGGCTGCTTGCTACCAACAGCGACATGATTGGATCGAAGCTTTATTGACTCGATCGCATTCTAGTTTAGAGGAGTACCACATTCGATTGCTGTTACAGGCTTTACCTGGAAATGCCCAGGAATTCACATCACAATTTTTCACCAAGCTTTTGACTGCCGATAACTTTAGCGATCGTATCCATCAAACCTTGTCAGCAATGATGGAAACTGGTGGCAACTGGAGCGCGCAAATTAGTAGTTTGGTAGTGCGGCAATTTCACAAACACATTCAGCAGCTAGATCCTGAGAAAACTTACTATTACTATCAGCAAAATCATAGTAATCTGCTGGGTCAATATTTAGATATCAGTGTATTGTCAGATCTTCAACAAGTGCAGTCAGAATTATCGATCGAGCAGTTTAGCTACACCCCTTGCATCGAACTCCTAGAATTTCGCCGAGAGATGCGATCGGCTTTCAATACGGCTTAGAAGTTTGAACTCAAAGAACTCCAGCTTCCATCGCAGCCTTTTACCCACCCCTGCCCCTCCCCAGAGGGGAATTTCCCCCCCAATATTTATCATGCCCCCAAAAGCTAAAGCTAAAACCGCAGCAGAAACCACCGTCGAAAGCACCATCACCACCCTGCGCCAAAACGCCGAACATCAATTCGCTCACGAACTCGCCGAACTCAGCCAAGCGGACACCCGCCAAAAGCCCCCCAACTGGCAACTATCTCCCTGGGCGGTGTCTACCTACCTACTCGGCGGGAAACTCGAAAATGGCTTTGAAGTCAGCCCCAAATATATCGGCAGTCGGCGGTTGATGGAAATCGCGATCGCGACATTAGCAACCGATCGAGCATTACTACTATACGGCGTACCAGGTACCGCCAAATCTTGGGTGTCCGAACATCTCACCGCCGCCGTGACGGGTGATTCTACCCTGTTGATTCAAGGTACTGCTGGTACCAGCGAAGAAGCAATCCGCTACGGCTGGAACTATGCCCTTTTATTAGCCGCAGGGCCATCAATGGCTGCCGTGGTGCCCAGTCCGATGATGAATGGGATGAATGATGGCAAAATCGTGCGGATCGAGGAATTGACGCGGATTCCAGCCGATGTACAGGATACCTTAATTACCGTTTTATCTGAGAAAACCCTGCCGATTCCCGAAATTGGTACGGCAGTCCAAGCTCAGAAGGGATTTAATGTGATTGCCACAGCGAATAATCGCGATAAGGGCGTGAACGAGCTATCGAGTGCCCTCAAACGCCGCTTTAACACGGTGATTTTACCCGTGCCCGATAGTGCTGATGAAGAAGTCGCGATCGTCCATAAGCGGGTAGAAAGCATGGGACGCGCGCTCGAATTACCGATTGAAGTTCCCGCTCTCGCAGAAATCCGCAGAGTGGTAACGATTTTCCGCGAATTACGGGCTGGAGTAACTGGTGACGGTAAGACGAAACTCAAGACTCCCAGCGGCACGATGAGTACGGCGGAAGCAATTTCGGTCGTTAATAGCGGGATGGCGTTGGCGGCACATTTTGGCGATGGGACTTTGCAAGCTGGCGATCTGGCTGCCAGCATCCAGGGTGCGGTGCTCAAAGATCCGGTGCAGGATGCGGTGGTGTGGAAGGAATATCTAGAAACCGTGGTGAAGGGGCGGGAGGGTTGGCAAGATATTTATCGGGCTTGTCGGGAGTTATTGTAGAGCCTAAAATCGCAATTAGGGATCGAATCTTACTAAGGAATTCAGATTAAATAACTTGCAATTTCTCCTTTGGTAGGGGTAATTCATGAATTACCCCTACCAAAGGTATAAGGGTAGACATGTATATTATTGAATCTTCATTCCTAACGAAACATCAGTATAGTAAATCAAATATTTTATGATTAATATCCATACTGAATCAGCCTTTCAAAAGGCGATTGAAGCAGCAGAACAGTTATCGATAGATGAGCGATTAGTGCTTTTGGATATCTTACGACAACGGATCGGACAAACCAAGCACCAAGAACTCGTATCTGAAGTAGCTGCTGTACGGGAGGAATATCAAGCTGGAAATGTGAAATTCGGTTCGGTCGGTGATTTTATGTCTATGTTTACTAGTGCTGACTGAATTATTCACAACCTGTATCGATTCGGAATTGAGGTATCGACGTGACTACTACTATCTTTGGCATTCGCCATCATGGGCCAGGTTCAGCGCGGAGCTTGAGATCGGCACTCAAGACGCTCCAACCAGATATCGTATTGATCGAAGGGCCACCAGAAGCAAACGATCTGATTGCCCTCGCACAATCTGGCGAGATGAAACCTCCAGTCGCACTGCTGATCTACGATCCAGAGAACTTACCCCAATCTGGCTATTATCCGTTTGCCATCTATTCTCCCGAATGGCAGGCGATTCAATATGCCTTATCAGCCGAGATTCCGGTGCGATTTATCGATTTGCCAGCGACGATGCGGGACTCAGCGCGATCGAATCCAGAACCAGAACCAGAACCAGTCGATCGATCGCAACCATTGGATGAATCAGAAACCACACCAGGAGCAGATCCGCTCGGTTGGCTGAGTCGAGCCGCCGGATTTGGGGAAGGCGAACGTTACTGGGAATATTTAGTCGAGCAACGCCGAAATAGCACCGATTTGTTTGCCGCAATTTTAGAAGCAATGACGGCACTGCGACAGGAATTGACCGAGCATACTCAACAGCGGGATCTGATTCGCGAAGCATATATGCGCCAATGTCTGCGCCAAGCGCAAACGGAAGGTTTTCAAAAACTAGCGGTAGTCTGTGGAGCTTGGCACGCACCCGCACTGGTGGAACCGCTACCAGCAGTGAGCGAGGATAGAGCTATCCTACCAACTCCCACCAAAGCCAAAATTCAAGCGACGTGGGTACCCTGGACTTATGGGCGATTGAGTGCGGCGAGTGGTTATGGGGCGGGGGTGGAGTCGCCAGGCTGGTATCACCATCTGTGGACGCATCAAAAAAATGTCGTGATTCGGTGGCTGACGAATGTGGCGCGGCTGTTACGCAAAGAAGATCTCGATGCATCTTCGGCGAGTGTCATCGAAGCGGTACGGTTGGCAGAAACCCTGTCCGCGATGCGGGAAAGTCCGCTGCCAGGATTGGCAGAATTAAACGAAGCCGTCCAAACCGTGTTGTGTTTTGGCGATACAGCACCGATGCAACTGATTCACCAACAGCTTATTATTAATGACAGATTGGGAAAAGTCCCTAGCGAAACCCCGCAAATACCGCTCCAGCAGGACTTACAAAAACTAATTAAAAAACTCCGGCTCAAACAAGAACCGATCGAGAAAACCCTAGAACTGGATTTGCGCAATGCCAACGATTTGGATCGATCGCAATTATTCCATCGGCTGAATTTACTCGGCATCGGTTGGGGCAAAACCCAGCGCACTAGCAGCACGGGGACTTTTAAAGAAGGTTGGTTAATTTGCTGGCAACCAGAATTTGCAGTCAAGCTAATTGAAGCCGGACTCTGGGGTAATTCGATCGAATCTGCTAGTACTGCATTCGCCCAGCAAGCCGCTCAAGATGCCCAAGATTTACCCAGCCTGACAACATTACTCGATCGAGTCTTGCTTGCCAACTTAGGTACTGCAATTCCCACATTGATGCAGCGACTCCAAGCCATCGCCGCCATCACCAGCGATACGCTGCATTTTATGAATGCCTTGCCACCCCTGGCAAATATCCTCCGTTACGGCGACGTCCGCCAAACCGATACGACTAGCATCTCGATCGTCGTAGATGGGTTAATTAGCCGCCTCTGTATCGGTTTGCCCAATTCCTGCCAATCCCTGGATGACGATGCCGCCACACAGATTTTTGACGCCATTCAGCAAACAAATGGCACGATTAAACTCCTCCAAAATCCTACCCAGTTAGAGAACTGGCGGCAAGTTTTAATCCAGATTGCCAGCCAACAAAATGTCCACGGTTTGGTGCAAGGACGCTGCTGTCGGCTGTTATTTGACGATGGTAGTTTGGATACTAAAGCTACCAGCCAGCGGTTGAGCTTGGCTCTATCGCTAGCCAATGAGCCAACTGCGGCGGCAGCTTGGGCGGAAGGTTTCTTGCGCGGGAGTGGTTTGTTACTATTGCACAGCGATGGCATTTGGCAGGTATTAGACAATTGGATTGCGGGATTATCGGCAGAGAATTTTGTGGCGATCTTGCCATTATTGCGCCGCACTTTTGCGACATTTAGTTCGCCCGAACGCCAACAAATGGGCAAGAAAGTTGCCAAAGGGAAAGTTATTAGCAAGGTCGTAGTAACTGAATCTGCTAACTTTAACACGACTCGATCGCGGCAAGCCTTACCAGTTGTCGCTCAACTTTTAGGCTTTGCCACAGCTACGAATTAGCTGCCAACCAACTCATTAAATCGCCAAGCTCTTGAAAATCTAGTAAAGCTTCCCCCAGATCTTCAAGTTTATCCAGCGGCAACTTAGCAATTACTTCATTGACTTCTGGTAATAGCGTCCCAAATCGTCGTGATAATTGCCGCAAGATCATCGATCGAGCCTCTGTTTGACGACCTTCCGTAACCCCTTCAGCTTTGCCTTCAGCTTTGGCATCTTGGTAGACTCTAGTTTGTTGCAAGGTCACTCCAATCATTGCTTCTACCTCTGTTCTGGTTAGGTTGGTAAATTTGTAAACCATGATGGTCGATATTGTTTCTATTATCGCACGGCTGTCTGGGAGCTGTTGCAATCGATCAATCAGCGATCTGGCTGTGGTAATGGCATCATCGTCGGGGAGAGTGGTGAGCAGCATCAACTCGATGCCGATGGGTGGTGCGGCGAGCGTACTCAATTCATCCAGATAGATGGGCGTAATCCTACCGCTGGCTAGAAACTCGCTGACGGTGACTAGTTGGGATTGTTCGACGCTGCGGTTGGGATAAATCACGACGGCGCGCCAATCGTAAAACTGCTGGCGATAGCGATAGGTATAAATGCTAATTTCGCTATTGAGTCGTTCGTAGAGCAGCGGATCTGGTTGGAACTGGACTTCGCAGAAGTAAACGTTGCCGCTGTTGTCGGGTGGTAAGAATACACCATCGATGCGGAAGCTGGTTTCTTTGACTTCGACGGAATCAAAGGTATAGCCAGCAGTATTTGCAGGTGGATTGGGAATCAGATCGAACAGTAGCGCGGGGGCTTGTGCAAAAAGTTGATAGAAGATGGTGTCGCGACGCATGAAGGGAGGGGAATCGATGACAGATCGATCGTACTATGGATGGTAGATAGCCCCAAGTTTTGTTGCTAATTCATATTTTTGAGCTACAAGATCTGGGAATAATAAATATATCCAGCAAATCTGCACATCCGCGTTAGTTATCTCCATCCGCACTAGCCATGAATACCGCATCTTTACCTCTGAAGGTTTTCATCAGTTACAGTCATGATTCCCAGACACATGAGGATCGAGTACTGGCATTGGCCGATCAATTGCGGGATGATGGGATCGATTGCAATATCGACCAATACCAACAGTCACCAGCAGAATCCAACTCAACAAATTCAGATGCAACTAATTTAAGTGAATTTACAACAGGACAAAATCAGAAGAAAGCTCAAAAGCTCAAAATAGATTCAGAAAGTAAAATTAGAATATCGAAGCAGAGCTTAAAAAGAAGAGCTTGGCATGGTCGCTTTGTTTCTATGATTTTTGCGAAGGAAAAAATAGTTCTTGTTAAAGCTCCTCCCAGAGAGGTTTCAAAACTAAGTAAAAATTTTATAGGCATCTGCAATAAGGGATGTATAGATCACTCATATTGTATAGATGATATTCGGGTGGCAACCAAGGCAACTTTTGATTGGCGTCCTCTAGAAACAACATAAAAACATTCCACACTAAATATGGTTAAAACAATCCTATCGTTGAAATATCCTGTTCAATAAATTGCAAGTAAATTATCAACGATAGCTCAGCTCGATCGGCTAGATAATGACAATGACATATCTTTGAGGAAAACCGATGACAGAAGCAGAAAGACTCAAACGGTGGCGATTGGTACTCGGGAGCGAAGCCGAAGGTAGCTGTGGGATAGGGGCTGGTGGCTTAACTGGCGGCGATATCGAAATGGATCGCGCCCTGGCTGCTTTGTATCGCTCCGACACCGACACCCGCAGCGGTGGTTTAGGTGGCTCTGCACCCAAAGTCGCTCGTTGGCTCGGCGATATTCGCACCTACTTCCCCAGTTCGGTAGTCCGCGTGATGCAGCAAGATGCATTAGAACGGCTGAATCTGCAACAAATGTTGCTCGAACCGGAGATGATGCAAGCTGTCGAAGCTGACGTGCATCTAGTCGCCAATTTGATGTCATTGAGTCAGATTATGCCCGCCACCACTAAAGAAACAGCGCGTTTAGTCGTCCAAAAAGTCGTAGACGAACTGCTCCGCAAACTCACCAACCCGATCCAGCAAGCTGTCTCCGGCAGCCTCAATCGCGCCGTCCGCAACCGTCGTCCCCGTCATAATGAAATCGACTGGAATCGGACAATTCGGGCTAATCTACGCCATTATCAAGCCGCCTACAAGACGATTATCCCCGAAACGCGGATCGGCTACGGGCGCAAACGGACGGCATTGAAAAATATCATCCTGTGTGTGGATCAAAGTGGCTCGATGGCGACTTCGGTAGTTTATGCCAGTATTTTTGCAGCGGTGCTGGCTTCGATGCCCGCGCTGAAGACTCAAATGGTGGTATTCGATACGGCGGTGGTGGATCTAACCGAACTACTCCAAGATCCGGTTGATGTGTTGTTTGGTACCCAACTCGGCGGCGGGACAGATATTAATAAGGCAATGAGTTATTGTCAGGGTTTAATTCGCCAACCCCAGGAAACGATCTTGGTGTTGATTAGCGATTTGTATGAAGGTGGGAATAATAACGAGCTGCGCAAACGCGTCGGATCGATCGTGGCTTCTGGCGTGCAATTAGTTACTCTGCTAGCTTTAAATGATGATGGTGCGCCTTGTTTCGATAGGTCTAATGCGGCAGCGTTTGCGACTTTAGGTAGTCCCGCTTTTGCCTGTACGCCCGACCAATTTCCCGATCTGATGGCTGCCACCCTCAGTCGCCAAGATATCGGACTATGGGCGGCGAAGGCTGGCTTGGCGACAACGCGAGGGAATTAAGATTTGAAACCCGCACACTTGGATAAAGCTTGGCGGATACCGCTCGGGGCGTCACTCAGCGATAGTGATTTGGAAGTCGGACAGCCAAAATTCATCGTTTCGATCGCCCCATTAGCCTTAAACTTGGCATCGAGTGGTAATGAACCACTATCAAAGACAGCTACATAACCACTACCCTCTTTGCGGATGCGTTGATACGATCCCATCCATTGTTTGAAACTGACCAACATTTCTCGGCTCTGAGTGTTGGGTGCAGAAGACTCATTCCGAAACAGTCGATCGAGTACCACCTCTGGGGCTGGCTGTGCGTGGGCGACTAGATCGATCGACAAAATTAGTAGCAAAGCTCCGCCCAGCAACGTTACAGCTCGATTTTTCTGGTTTGTGGATAGCATTATAGTAGTTCTCCTGTAATTAAAATGTTGTTAAAAATCGATCTTAACGTAGACCGTAAAAATAGGTTGTCAATTTCGATAAACCGTTGCGAATCGATCGACCACCAATTTTCTAAAATTACGCGACAGATGCGAACCGATTAGATCCCCGACTTCTTCTCTTCTCTGCGAGAGGCTACGCCAACGAGACGCTACGCGAACGAGAATTCGGGGATCTCATAACTCCGATCTCTGCATCCAAGTAATCGCCATTGTGAGTAATAAGCCGATCGATCCCACCGCACTAGCCATTGCCCACCAACCAGTACTCGGAAAATTACCATTCATAGTTTCGTAGGCATTATGTTGCAACGCCCAGACAGTGTAAGGTTCGATCGATCGTAATTGAGTCGATGGCAGCCCTGCGCCGCTAAAAAAGATCGTCAATGCCAACGCGGTAACAGCAGCAACTTTGTCAAATAAAACGCCCAATAAGATCGTCAGTGCGAGAACGCATAATAGCACCAGATACACCATCACTACCCCGCCGCCATAATTGAACAGCGAGATATTAGTTGGCAACCCAACGAACATTGCCACCAGATAGACAACAATCGACGGCGCACCAATGACGATTGCCCCGATAAATACAGCATGAGCGGCAAATTTCCCCAGGATAAATCCCGCAGGCGATAGCGGTTTAGAAAAAATCCACAGCAGGGTTTGGGTGAGCTTTTCTTCAACAATCTTCCCTTGAGTCAGAATAATAGTCCCAATCGACATCATATTACTGCCCGACCACAGAAATAAGGTGAGGATTGCGCCGCCGCGATCTTGGTTTGCTGTCGGCACCATCAACGCGGGCGTTAAAGTTAGTGCCATCCAAATAATCGATTGATTTATCCAGCGATGCGTCCCAAACCAGGCAGCTAGCTCTTTGCGATAGATTGCATCAAAACCTCGATACCAACTACTTGCAACGCGCTGGAGTTCTCTATTTTGCTCATTCATATTTGGTACCGCCGCCGACTAAATTGACAAAAATATCTTCGAGGTTCTGAGTAGATCGATCGAATTGAGTAACGATGGTTTCGGGATCTTGCATCGCTATTCGTAGTAGTTCGATTTCAGCAGTGCGAGCATCGCTGACATGAATTAGCAGTTTAGTGGTGCGGCTATTTGTGAGATCCGGCGATCCAGTTTTGATCTCGATTTTATTAACCCAAGGTATCGCTAATAATCGAGATTTAACTGTTTGTCCGTCACCGCTTAATGTCAGGTTAAATAGATTGCTATTTCCTAATAATAGTTCGTCGATCGAGCCTTGGGCGATTAATCTGCCACGATCGAGAATAACGACTCGATCGCTCACTCGCTGTACATCATCGAGAATATGAGTGGAATAAAATACCGTACTGCGACCCCGAAAGCTCTCCAAAATCTTCAATACATCCCGCCGCCCCAATGGATCGAGGGCAGATGCTGGCTCGTCGAGAATGATTAATTCTGGATCGTTAATTGCCGCTTGAGCGATACCCAAGCGTTGCTTTTCACCACCAGAAAAACCCTTCACCGGTCGATCGGCTTTGCCATTTAAACCCACCAAATCGATTAGTTCCTCAATTCGTGCCGCGATCGCTGTTTTAGAGCCAGTAAAGAAGAAGGAAGCCACAAATTGAAGCGTTTCACGAGCGGTTAAATAGCCATAAAAACTCGGCGACTGAGCGAGAAAACCAACCCGTTCGCGAATTGCGACGCTATCGTTAACGATATTTTTACCAAAAACTGTCCCGACTCCACTTGTCGGCTGTACCAGCCCCAGCAGGAGCTTAATCGTGGTACTTTTACCCGCCCCATTAGCACCGAGAAAACCACAAATAGATCCCCTTGGTACAGCTAAATTGAGATTGCTGACAATCTGCCGTTTGCCATAGGATTTAGTCAGATTTTTAGTAGAAATAATCAGATCGGGCGATGTTACCATGTTTAATCAATCAACATATCTGTTTAACCAAGTCCATCCCAGATCGATCGCCCATTGCCATCCCAAATCAATAATAGATTAAAAAGCCCTACAAAATGGGGGCTATCGATCGTGATGAAGATTCGACGATCGAGATCGGTTAGGTTTCTAATTCTTGTAGCACTCGCTCTAAGGACTGAATTAGAGGTGGTAAATCTTGCTGAACTGTCTGACAAATCACTTCAAAATCGATCCCAAAGTAAGCATGAACGAGGCGATTTCGCATTCCGACCATTGCCC
>NZ_JANNDR010000103.1:0-7328 GCF_031378165.1 Chamaesiphon sp. OTE_75_metabat_556 | reverse complement strand
TTAACTTCAGTTCTGGTTAAGGATTTTTGATCGAGAAACCCCACTCACAGATCGATTCCCATTGCGGAGCTAATGCGAAGCGCGCCCCGTTGCCCACAAACCAACCCTTGTGCAGGGGAGTTTGAGGGGCGGCACTCCGCTGTCTTGACCCAAACGCACGCTGAGGGAACCTCAGCGCGATTTGGGTCGCTCCTCAACGGGGGGACTGGGGGTCGCAACCCCCAGATCCGGGTTCTGTCCCCACTAGAAAAATCGTAACCAACCAGTTCTCATCATTTACCGCTCAGCTTAGTACAAGTTCGGCTAGGGCAATTCATGAATTACCCCTACCTGAATTTTGCGATCTGTTCGCGATCGATTAACCTAAATTTTCAGTTAATTACGATCGACTTGATCGAGGATTTCATCGATCGGTTCAGACGATTTGACCAAGATTTTATCGACTCTTTTGCCATCCATATCAACAATTTCAAAGCGCAGTTGTCGCCATTCAAAATATTCGCCCGAAATTGGAATTTTACCCAGTTGCATGATCGCAAAACCGCCGAGAGTATGGTAGTTACCGCGATCAATCGCACTTTCGGGAATATCAAATTGTTCGAGTAATTCCTCGATCGACAACATCCCATCCAAGAGCCACGAACCATCCTCGCGCTGGATGATTTGGGGTTCTTCGGGTTCTTCATTAAAGTCGGTAATATCACCAAAAATCTCTTCAAAGAGATCGTGCATAGTCACTAAACCTTGGATCACGCCATACTCATCTACCACCATCGCGATATGGGTGCCAAATTTCTTAAATTGTTCGAGGACTTTGAGTCCGCGCGTACTTTCAGGGATAAATAGGGGTTGACTCAAGGAGGCAGTGAGATTGATTTCTTCACCTTGGAGGGTTTGGGAGAGTAGATCGGCAACATGTACCACTCCCAAGACGCGATCAAGTTCGCCTTCACAGACTGGCAACCGCGAATAGTCACTATCGATAATTTTTTGGCGGGTAATCCCCACGCGATCGTTGATATCGATCCAGGTAATATCGGGACGTGGGGTCATCAGTGCGCCGATTTTGAGATCGCCTAAACTCAGCACACCTTCGACCATATCCTGCTCGGATTCTTCAAACATCCCCGTCTCGGTACCTTGTTCGATCATCACTTTGATCTCTTCTTCAGTCACTTCTGGACGTTCGGTGCGCCTGATCCCAAAGAGCTTGACCACAAAGTTGGTCGATCTGCTCAACATGAAGATCAGCGGTGTCGAGAGCCGTGCCAGCAGATCGATCGGTCTGGCGACAAAGCTGGCAATTTTTTCGGGACTATTGAGCGCGATCTGCTTGGGTACCAGCTCGGCGATGACGATCGTCAGATAGGTAATCGTGGCGATCGCGATAATCGCGGCGATCGGTTCGCTATATTGACGTGGCAGCAATTGCTCTAACTGTGGTGCGAGTAGCCGCGAAATCGCACTTTCCCCCCGCGCCCCAGATAAAATCGCCATTAACGTAATCCCCACTTGGACGGTAGGCAAAAAGCGATCGGGGGACATCGCCAAGTCTAGAGCGACTTCCGCGCGACGATCGCCGTGATTTGCCAATTGCTGCAATCTGACTTTCCGTGCTGAGACGATCGCCATCTCTGACATCACAAATACACCATTGAGTACGATCAGCACAGAAACTAGCAATAATTCCGCAGGTAGGGACATGAAATCAAGAATGAAGTGTCTTAAATACTGTCTTCTAGTGTACTTGCTTCCGGTGGAAATCTAATTAGGCGGGAGTTGCTGCTTACCCCAGATTTTTTCGGCGATCGCTAAAATCGCAAACTTAGGTAATGCTAAGGCGCGCCGCCAGCGGCTGGGTTCTTGGGCGATCCGATACATCCATTCTAGATCGAGATCGCGGATGTATTGGGGGGCGCGATTTTTGACGCCAGACCAGACATCGAAACTACCGCCAACACCGATCCAGATCGCTTGGGGACACAGATGAAAGTTATCCCGAATCCAAATCTCTTGTCGGGGCATTCCCAAGGCTACAAGAATGATTTTTGGCTGAGTGACTTGGATTTGGTGTAAAAGCTTCTCTTTCGCTTCCGCATCGATATAACCATGCTCGACACCGACAATTTGCAGATCGGGGAACTCAGTTTGCCATTTTTGGGCTGCTTGCTTGACAATCTGAGGTTTACCACCGTAGAAAAAAACTGGGTAATTGTGTTCTGGTTGCGCTGCCAACCGGATCAGATCTTCGCCCAGATCGATACCAGCATAACGAGGTTGCTCGACCCCGTGCAATCGCAAAGCCATAATAATCCCCGAACCATCTGGGGTGACTAGGTCGGCATGTTGAATGATATCGGCTAATTCGGTGTCATGCCCAGCCTGAATCACGATTTCGGCATTCATTGTCACGACATGAGTACCAATCCCCCGTTTGAGCCTGTCGATCAGCCACGGCACATATTCAGCCGCGAGGTGAACTGGTTGACCCAAAATCTTAAATTGTGGCAACGGTGTAGAGGCGCGATCGAACATGGAATTGACAGAGTAGTTGAATGATGTGTTCATCGTCAGATAGCTATGGTTGTCGGGGTTAGCGATACTCTTGACACAGAGGCTACGCTAACGAGGTGGCTGCTGCTGTGTCGATCTTTTCTAGCGTTGGCTCAATCGCAATTATTGCTTACCCACTACCGATCGGATGTCGGCTAAAACTATTAATAATTGTCAGTTGGATGGGGTTGCTGCGGGTATTGTCTACTGGATTGAGTGAGCTGGCGATCCAAACTCGATCGAGAGATCGCTATTGAGTATCGTTTAATTGGGCTAACAACCATTCATCGACTGGTTGACCATCGGTGCGGTGGAGTTCGACAGCGATGGCCATGACTGCTCTAGAACCCACAGGTGCAGGTTTTTTGGTAAAGACAATCTCATAATCAGCAGGATTCTCATTGCGTTGTTTGAGCCAATCCTCGACCTTCGTTTTTGCAAATAAAGATTGACCACTCTCAAACAGGCGATTAATTTGGAGTTGGATACTATGAGGATTGTGTTGAGCCATGGGAATAATTGAATTGGTTTAAGAGTCAGTCTTGACTGAAGATTCGCCCGCTCGGTACGATTTTGAGACTATCGGCTGCACCAACCAGCTACAACGATGGACTGGTGAGGTTGCGCCGATCGAGCGGAACTAGCTCCCTGCTGCCGAGCTACCATCAAGCTTGCTGAAGATTATGTTACCACTGATCAAATTTAACCACATTTTTCATTGCTTAATTTTATCTATTCTGACACCATCTCGATGTTATTTATTGGATTTGTTTGTTGTCTGGCTCTGTATGTTGCCTGCAATCTCGGTGCCAATGATGTTGCTAACTCGATGGGTACATCGGTTGGCTCGAAAGCGATTACGATCGGCCAAGCAATCGTCATTGCTGGCATCATGGAATTTACTGGCGCGGTCTTATTCGGCCGCCAAGTATCGGCAACTTTGGCAACTAGTATTGCCAATCCCGATCTATTTATCACTCAGCCCCACACACTTTTACTGGGGATGATTGCCGTCCTGATTAGCTGTGGCTTGTGGTTGCAGATTGCCACGACGAGAAACTTACCAGTCGCTTCTTCTCACGCAGTCGTCGGTGCGATCGCCGGATTTAGTTGGGTTGCTGCTGGTGCTGAAGCGGTGCAATGGTCGGCACTCGGTACAATCTCGCTAGCCTGGGTGTTGACGCCCGTGTTTAGTGCGATCGTGGCTGCTGGTTTTTATCTGCTCATTAAATACTGGATTTTGGAACAGGACCAGCCACTAGCTCAACTCATCCAATGGCTGCCGTGGTTGTCGCTGACGCTCGTGAGCGTGTTTGGGGTCATTGTCTTGCCAACCGCGATCGACACCCTGCCCGCAGGCTTTTTACCCGCCGTACCGAGGCACAATTTTACTTTAGGATTGGGCAGTATCGCCGCGATCGCCATTACTCTCTGGGGCTGGCGCAAACTAGCAAGTGAGACTGTTACCGATCGATCTGCGGCTGAGAACGTGCAAGTGGTCGTCGAGCGACAATTAGCCCGCTTTCAGCTTTTGAGTGCCTGTTGTGTGGCTTTTGCCCACGGCTCCAACGATGTTGGCAATGCGATCGCGCCATTGGCGACAATTCTGTATATTCACCGTACTGGTACCGTTCCCCAATCGAGTTTGGAAATTCCCCTGTGGGTGCTGGTGCTGGGCGGTGTCGGGATTGTCGTCGGGTTGGCGATCTGGGGCAAACAAGTGATCGCCACGATCGGCGAAGGGATTATCAAACTCGAACCCAGTAGCGGATTTGCCGCCGAACTAGCCACCGCCGCCACAATTTTAATCGCTTCTAGTCAAGGCTTACCTGTCTCGACTTCCCACGCCTTAGTCGGTGCAGTCGTTGGTGTCGGCGTAGTCAAAAATTGGCGATCGCTCAGTCTCGATACCCTCAAATCGATCGCCCTCGCTTGGGTAGTCACAATTCCGATCGCTACTTTACTCAGTGCGGCGATCTTCACGCTGCTACGCTACTTTTTTCCTTAAAGCGGGAAACGACAGATACTAGTTAAGGCGATCGCTTGACTGGGGAATTTTGATTATCATCAAGGTAGAGACTAATCGATCTAGTCGAGCCAGCAATTAGTTGGAGATCGCTAATTTCGAGGCAACACCGAGCGCGGGTTGAATACTAATTTAGGAGCATGAATCATGAGATATCGCCGACTAGGACGCTCTGGCCTGCAAATTAGCGAACTATCGATCGGATCTTGGATTACTTATGGTAATCAGGTCGATGAAAGCGTCGCGATCGATACGCTATCAGCAGCTAAAGCTGCCGGAGTCAACTTCTTTGACAATGCCGAAGTTTACGCGGGCGGTCGATCGGAAACCCTGATGGGCAATGCGCTCAAGCAGCTCGGTTGGGCGCGGGAAGATTATATTATCTCCACCAAATTTTATTGGGGTATCGCCACTGGCCCCAATCGCAAGAATACCCTCAATCGGAAATATCTCCACCACGCGATCGACGGTTCGCTCAAACGTTTGCAATTGGACTGTATCGATCTGGTCTATTGCCATCGGCCCGATCCGCATACCCCGATCGAAGAAACGGTCTGGGCGATGCATGACATGATTCAGAGTGGTAAGGCTTTGTACTGGGGTACTTCCGAATGGTCGGCAGCAGAAATCGTCAGTGCTTGGCAGATTGCCGAGCGGCATCATCTCCACAAACCCGTCATGGAGCAACCCCAGTACAATTTGTTTCATCGGCAGCGAGTCGAAACGGAATACGCGCGGCTGTATGAGGATTTGGGATTGGGATTGACCACTTGGAGTCCGCTGGCTTCGGGCGTGCTGACGGGTAAATATGCCAATGGGATTCCAGCGGGGAGTCGATCGACCTTACCCGGTTATGAATGGTTGCAGCCACTAGTTACCAATAGCGAGTGGATTGCCGCGACCGAAAGATTGCGCCCGATTAGTCAGGAACTAGGTTGCACCCTGTCCCAATTGGCGATCGCCTGGTGTGCCAGCAATCCCCATGTCAGCACGGTAATTACTGGCGCGAGCAACAAAAATCAAGTCATCGAAAACATGAAAGCGATCGATCTGATTCCACGCCTTGATGCTGCGGTACTGCAACAAATAGAGCACGCAGTCGGTAAAGTTGATGCCGATGCTGCTGAATGAATAATCAATTCGAGGTGAATTTGCTAACCCAACTGACAGTATGTCTCGCCGCCCAACTCGATCCAACCGCGAATTAGACCGGAGGTAGACTGCGCTGCCGCACAGCGACCCGCTGCATCGATCACGATCGCGCCACCCTCACCATTGACCTTCGCGACCAAGTAATCGATGCCCGCCTGCGCCGCAGCTTGGGCATCCATGCCCCGAAATTGGACAAAATCAGAAATCGTCTTGGCAAACACCGTCCGCAGAAACTGCTCGCCATAGCCCGTTGCTGACACCGCACAGGTGTCATTGTCCGCAAATACCCCCGCACCGACGATCGGAGTATCGCCCACCCGTCCCCAGCGTTTATTAACCAATCCACCCGTCGATGTGGCGGCGGCGAGGTTGCCATGACTGTCCCGTGCCACCGCCCCAACGGTGCCGAGCTTCTGGGCAGGTTTAACCCGCTCGTGATCTAGCGTCATCCCCCCTGTCACCTTAACCTCTGCTAATTGTTTAATCCGCGCCTCAGTGATGAAGTACTCATCAGGATAAAGCTCGATCTGACAAAATTTCGCGAATTCTAACGCCCCATCACTTGCTAATAATACGTGTTCGCCTCGATCGAGTACTTGCCGCGCTAGGGAAATCGGATTTTTGATATTCTTAACACAAGCCACCGCCCCCGCCCGCAGATCGCTGCCATTCATCAGTGCCGCATCCATTTCGACTTTGCCATCGGCATTCAGCACCGAGCCACAACCAGCATTGTAAAGCCTATCGTCTTCAAGTAAAGTGACGCAATATTCCACCACATCCAAGGCACTATCACCCCGCTCTAAGCGTGCGCGACCCTTTTCCAAAATTGCGGTGATACTCTGTTTGAATTCGACTTCGGTAGCTTCGTATTTGAGATCCTCTAGCGCACCAGCACCGCCATGAATCATTAGGGAATAGGACATAAGTTAGGGGTTAGGAGATAGGGAATAGAGTGCTGTTGTTCTTTGGCGGAGCCTTTCTGAGCGAAAATCGAACGTCACCGACTATACTTGTACCAGTAATTGTACGAGTATAACATGAAAGTTGTATCCTTCAGTGAAGCCAGAAGTAACCTCAAAACAGTCCTCGATCGAGTGGTTGCAGATGCAGATTATACGATCGTGACTAGACGCGATGCTGATGACGTGGTGGTGATGTCGCTAGAATCTTTTAATAGTCTGATGGAGACAGTGCATTTATTAAAGTCTCCTGCGAATGCGGCTCATTTAGATCGATCAATCTCCCAATTCAAGCAAGGAAAAGCCGTAGTGCGAGACTTGCTAGATGACTAGGAAACTAGCTTGGACAGATGAAGCTTGGGATAGTTATATCTATTGGCAAGGGCAGGATAAAAAGACGCTCAAAAGAATCAACAAACTCATTGAAGCGACAATACGCGAACCATTTGAGGGTATCGGAAAGCCAGAACCTTTACGTGAGAATTTAACGGGGTTTTGGTCGCGGCGAATTGACGAGACAAATCGGTTAGTTTATGCAGTGGAGGATGAGTATTTGATTATCATTTTGAATACCGCCGTGGGGTTGGAAACCCCCGCTAGTGATGCAAAGTCCGCCTACGCGGACTGAATTTCTT
>NZ_JANNDR010000063.1:0-1903 GCF_031378165.1 Chamaesiphon sp. OTE_75_metabat_556 | reverse complement strand
AAGGTAATCAGTTCGCCATTAATGATTTCGCGTTCCCCGTATTTCATTTCGCTGGGGGGTGTAACTGATGCTGCATTCGCCTGAGTCATGTAATTGAGTGAATAGTGATTGATAAATATTGGCTCGAACAGTCGATCGCGGAATCAGATCTGTTCTGTGTGGGTACATAGATCGATCGAACCTTGTTATTCGTTAATCTCTTTTTCCGGAGCTAGATAATTTCGATATCGATCGACCGTGCCAGCGAAGATCACCTGACTAGTTAAGATCGTTCTCACCTTCCCAATCGGTACAGGTATCGCTATTGCAGCCGTAGGGATAGATCCCACAAATCAACAGATTGCCGCCATAGACAGTTCCATTATAGTTGATACACCCGACACAGGCGGGATGTGTGGCCGGATCTGGCAGGGGTCTAGTCGCAATCGGGATATCCCATTGCAGCGGCGTAGATTCTTCAAATTCTAATTCTAATTCTTGCCAAATTTCGGTCAGCACGTCTTTCAGTTCGTCCCATTGTAGATTGAGGATTTCCTGAGCTTCGGTAGTAACTTCTTCAACAAATTCCGTGAGTTCGCGACCAAATTCATCAAACAACGCGGTTAAATCTTTGAACGCGGCGGCGATTTCGTTTTGCCATTCTTCCATAGCGAACACCTAGTAGTTGTTGCCCGATCTAAGTTTAGATTGTACTATTCTCCGATGGAGATGCGATCGCAACTCTTTATATTTAGAGAGGGTTGATACCAAAGCTCAATTCTAGCATTCCCCACGATCGAGATATTTTTGCGATCGCGCCGAGATTTTTCTATCAGCACGTTCTCATCAGCAAGTCGATTGTCTGGAACAGAGACTCTGCTGCGTTGGCAGCGTCGCCAATCGCCAATATCATCAATATCGACAAGACGGTTGCCAAGATTGACAAATGAGCGCATGTGTGAGTTTTTAGAGTGGCTCGATCGAGTTTTTCACCAGAGAAACTGTCTATCATTAAACATGGTCAAAAGTGTCGCCCACATGTTCTTGGCGACGCTAGAAACATCGTTGTTTATGATTGGCGGGATTAGTGCTTGGTATATTCTCAAAGACCGTCATACCGCCTTTTTTAGTCGATCGCTCAAAATCGTTCTGGCTACAGCGATCGCCGTAGCACCGATCCAAATCTATGCCGGACACCTCAGTGCCGAGCAGGTAGCCTATTATCAGCCGACAAAACTGGCAGCGATCGAAGCTAAATGGGAGAGTAGTCCGGCGGGTCAGCCTGCTGACTGGAGCCTACTGGCAATCCCCGATGAAGCGAATAATCGCAACTCCTGGGAACTAACGGTGCCCAATGGTTTGGGTTACATCCTGGAGTTTCGCAAAAACCTGTCCGTACCCGTGCCAGGGTTGAATGAATGGCAACGCCAAGATCGTCCCAAAATGGTCGGACTGATTTATTATTCCTTCCGCGTGATGATTGCGATCGGGTTCTTTTTGGCAGCAGTGATGCTATGGAACGTGTTTGAGTGGTATCGGGGCAATCTGTCACCCGAACAGATCGGCCAGCAAAAGTGGCTGATGCGCGCCTGGATATTTTCAGCCCCTTTGGGCTATCTGGCGATCGAAGCTGGTTGGGTGGTGCGCTGTGTTGGTCGCCAACCGTGGGTACTTTACGATCGGATTCGCACGGTAGATGGTGTCTCCCCCGTACCGCCGACTAATGTTTTGACTTCTTTAATTTTCTTTATGGTCGTCTATTCGATCTTATTAGTGACGACGCTGTTCTTTGCCAGCCGGATTATCGGCAAAGGGCCAAAACTAGATTTGCCATTACCGGGCGCAGACGGTCAATTTATCCTCAATACCGCACCCGCAGAATCAGTACCCGATCGCCGACCGATCGAAGCGCAGCAGTAGTTAG
>NZ_JANNDR010000047.1:0-6878 GCF_031378165.1 Chamaesiphon sp. OTE_75_metabat_556 | reverse complement strand
GGAGGAAGATATCGATCGCACTCTCGCAGCGGCTAGAGCGGTGATGTCGCAAATCTAGCTGCCTGAATAACAAAATAGAAACTAAATAGAAACCGGACTTCTTAAATTCAAGAAGTCCGGTTTCTAAACTACTAGACCGATCCTGGATCGATTATTTCAGATCCGCCAGCGGAAATGAGACTGCTTTACCTTTTAAAGTCTCTAGTGATTTGAGCTGTTCGGGTGTCAACACGGCCTTAGCTTGTTGATTGCTTTCTTTCATCACGGCTTCCATCCGTTTGCGATTGTCGGCAAGGGTTTTCTCGCGTTTGGCGACATCATTGCGATCGGGAATTTCCCAAGCCCCGATCGTTTTAATTCGCATTTGCCCGACAATATTACTGAGTTGTTTTTTCTGGGCATCTGTCAATTTGAGATCCGTTGCAAAATCATCTTTGGTCATAATCCCAAAATCAAACTTCTGCAATAAAATTTCTTTGGCTCTTTTTTCCTGTTCGGGCTTGAGGACTTTGCTGACTTTTTGCTGGGATTCTTTGGCGATAGTTGCCGTACCCTGTTCGGTTTCCACCGCCAGTTTCTTTTTCTCGCTATCTTGCTGGTCTTTTGGTAATGCTTCGAGCGACTTGTATTTACTCTTGACTGACTCAGAAGAAGCGGCGATTTTGGTCTTCAAATCTGCTTCGATTGCCTTGATTTGAGCGACCTGATCGTCAGTTAACTTGAGTTCGGATTTAACTAATGGATGCTGCAATAACTGAAGTGGATTTGCACCCTGACGATCGGGCTTGGCGTTATCGGCATTGCCAGCACCGCCTGGTGGTGGATTACCAGGAGCACCAGGTGGCCCAGAGGCGTTTGGGGGGGTGAGGTTGTTACAACTAGACAAGATCGAGCAGCTAGTCCAAATTGCCAGCCAGGATGCCACAGTGAGACTGCGATTTAAAGTTAATCTGTGCATATGTTCGTGATGTTTCTGATCGAGAGCCGAAGTCTCAACTATTCTAACTCCAGCTAGTAAGCGTTTCGCTTGTCAAATTACTTGGGGCGGGATTCCTCACCTCGCAGAGCACGCCATCCCCTCCCGGCGAAGCTGAGGAAGGGGAATTCCGGTGAATACGTTAAATAGAATCGTGTCTAATGATCGCCTCTCAATCGAGCGATTCAGCGTGACAGAACCCGATCGATCTCTAGATTTCCAAAAGGTGGTAGAGATTGACCGAGCGAGATAAGATTAGTGTAGATTATGCAGGACGCAGGGTAGTATCTAATTGCTACGAGCATGACAATCGAAATCAGATCGGTAATTTGGCCGATCGCCAGGAATAAAGGTTGATTGAGCTGTATGCTTTACCAATGACTGGAGCGATTTGGAGTCTCGATTTTGACAATTTGACGATCGCGGCTAGGACTTGATGACGATCGCGGTTAGAACGACTATTTATGAATACTCCTAAGACTGTTTTCAATACCATTCCCCGCATTGAAATGTATTGGCAGGGCAATGTTGTCGCTTTCGATCTGAGCGAGAGCGAGCACGCGCTGGGGCGCGAGCCGCCGCAGCCACCACCGATTGGTTTGGTAGTGCCGATCGAGTGGGAATTGGTCAGCCGCTATCAGGCCACGCTCCGCAAGGTGGATCATGGTTACTATATTTACGACGGGGATGGTCAAAATCCCAGCAGCAATCGGCTCTTTATCAACAATCGCTTAATTAGGCCGCAGGAGGGCTATCGGCTCCAATCCTACGATGAGTTAAGGATCGGCCAAGATCCGCAAAATTATGCCACGATCGTCTATCTAGATCCCTTCAATGTGCGTGCTGGTGAGGCACCCGTCAAAACGGGAATGTCATTGGTACCCCAACAGACAGTGACGATCGGGCGGAGTGAAGATAATGATTTTGTCCTCGATGCACCGACGGTATCGCGTTATCATGCATCGGTGCAACGGATGGCATCGGGACGGTATTTGCTGCACAACTATAGCCCCAATGGCGTCTTTGTCGATCGGCAACAAGTAGACAAAACCGCGCCGATGGCGATGGGTTCGGTGCTGCAAATCGGCCCTTATACCTTTGTATTACAAAATGATCAGCTGACGATCGCCGATCGAGGGGAGAATATCCGCTTGGATGTCGATCGAATTACCAAAGTCGTCAACCACAAGGATCGGCAGCGGCTCTGTCTGCTCGATAATATCAATCTGGCGATCGAACCAGGACAATTGGTCGCGATCGTCGGGGGCAGCGGCACGGGTAAATCGACATTGATGAAAACCTTGTTGGGCATCTCCCAACCCACCCACGGACTGGTCTATCTCAATGGCGATAACCTGGTCAATAATTTTAATATTTATCGCAATACGATCGGTTATGTCCCCCAAAGCGATATCGTCCACTCTCATCTGACGGTGAGGGAAGTTCTCCTGTATGCCGCCCAGATGCGATTGCCACCCGATACGGATTTGCACGCGACGATCGCCAAAACCCTGGCACAAATTGAGTTAGTTCCCTGTCAAGATAGTTTAGTTAAAAACCTCAGTGGCGGACAACTCAAACGCGTGAGTATTGGTGTGGAACTACTGGCAGATCCCAAGTTGTTCTTCTTGGATGAGCCGACTTCGGGCTTAGATCCGGGGTTGGACAAAAAAATGATGCAGCTCTTGCGCCGACTAGCCAATCGCGGTCAAACTGTGGTGCTGGTGACTCATGCCACTAGCAATATCATGCTATGCGATCGCGTTGCTGTGATGGGTTTGGGCGGTCAGCTCTGCTATTTTGGCCCGCCGGCTACCGCTACCGAATTTTTTGAGGTGCCGAGTCTGGATTTTGCCGATATTTATATTCAGCTCGAAACCCCTGAAGCTTGCTTGGCGACAGCCCGCCGATTTGCAGATTCGAGCTATTATCAAACCTATGTCCAAGAGCGATTGAGCTTACCTCAACAGAGCGCGAGCAGTAATCGATCGCCCCTGTCGCCACCACCAACGCGTGTCAAGCAATCTTTTTTCAAGCAGTTGCAAATCCTCACCCGCCGCAACCTGCACCTGATTGGGCGCGATCCAGTCTATTTAGGTCTGTCGCTCTTGACCGCCCCGATCGGGATTTTATTAGTCTACTTAGCGACCAAAGATGTCTTGCAAGATCCGAGCCAGAGTTTCAATGTGGCTACCAATCCCTGGCTGACCCCCTTTGTCGGTTCGCCGAACGTCAATCGATCGGGTATGGCTCTAAAAATCTTGTTTATCTTCACTTGTATCAATATCTGGGTGGGGCTAGCCAGTTCGCTCCAGGAAATTATCAAAGAATCGGCCATCTATGCCCGCGAACGCTTGGTCAACTTGGGCTTATTTACTTACGTTAGCTCGAAATTGTTGACACTAGGTGGTTTGGCCGCGATCCAAAGTTGCTTGATTAGTGCGATCGTGCTGATTTGTTTCGCCCATCCCAATCCGATTGCCGAACTCAGTCCGGTAAATTGGTATATCGGTTTGCCAATTACCACCTTTTTGAGCATTTTGGCAGCCACCTGTCTGGGCTTGATGGTTTCTGCCAGCGTCAAAAACAGCTCGCAAGCAAATAGTGCGTTACCTTTATTGCTATTACCGCAAATTATCTTTGCTGGGGTGTTGTTCGGGCTGGATCAGGTGGCTGTCGGTCAGGTGATCTCCTGGTTTACCATTGGTAGATGGTCGATCGGGGCTTATGGCACTTTAATCGATCTCAATCTCCTCACCCCGACCAAAAATGAGGTCATGGACTTCACCCAAGTGATGAAATCGTCCGCAGTCTACGACACAACTTGGCAAAATCTCGGCTTAAATTGGGGAATGTTACTGCTCCACAGTGTTGTTTATATCGGCGTGACAATTTGGTTGCAAAAACGCAAAGACCTCCTCAAATCGCCTCAACGATTATCCCCTACCAAAAAAGGCTAACGATCTCGATCGATTACAAGCGTCAAAACCCCGCAAAGTGCAGTCAACCTAAATTATTCACATCGCAATTCCATCCCACTAAACTCCCACCTCCCACCTCCCATGGACATTTACTGTACGCGTCCTCGTTGCGAACAACCTGTCAACTCATTTGCCGATCTAGACGATAGCAAACTGTTAAAAACCGTCCACCAACGGCATTGTGTTAACTGTGGGATGCCGCTGATTTTGGATGGTCGCTATCTGCCCACCCAATTGTTGCAGCAGGGCGGACTGGGGGTAGCGTTTTTGGGTTGCGATCGCCGGACGCCGGGACTTAGACGCTGTGTCATCAAGCAATTGCAGGTCAATCCCAGTTTTAATAACGAGCAGGTGGAGGTGGCCACTAAGCTCTTTCATCGCGAAGCGGAAGTGCTCGAAAAACTGGGCGAGCATCCGCGCATTCCCCGCCTATTTGCCTTCCTCGAACTGGTTGCCTCTGCTGCACCACCACATAACCAGCAAAAGTTTTTTTATCTAGTTCAAGAATATATCGAGGGACAAAACTTAGAACAAGAATTGCAGGCTAGGGGGCGATTTACCGAACCAGCAGTCATCTATGTCTTGCGCGAAGTTGCCAAAATCCTCGAATTTATTCACTTTCAAGGATCGATCCACCGCGATATTAAGCCCTCAAATATCATGCGGGACTTAAAAGGCCAAATTTATACGATCGACTTTGGGGCAGTCAAGCAGATCGCCATGGAGACGGAACGGATGACAGGGAGCAATCGCAGTCTCACTGGTGTCTCTACGCCTGAATACGCACCGTGGGAGCAACGGCAGGGTCAGACGATCTATCCCTCCTCAGACTTGTATGCCTTGGCGGTAACTTGCTTGAATTTACTCACGGGTAAACCACCACAAGATTTACTCGCTGCCGATACCCAGGCATGGCAATGGCGATCTGGCGATCTCCAAGTCAGCGACAACTTAGCTGAGATCCTCGACAAAATGCTGCACAGTAATCCCAGCGAGCGATTTCAGTCGGCAAGGGACGTATTGGAAGCTCTTGATGATATCTATGGGATTCCAGTCGTGAGGGCGGCGAATATTGCCACGGGGACTAGTAATCCGGTGCCAACTACGTTGTTACTCGGTACCTTCGAGCAAGAAGATCCGCTCCAGATCGAGAGTGAATTGCCCCGCCAGGAAGTGCCGACCGATCGACACATCGCCAAAGCACCGATCCTGCCCGAAACGGCACCAATGCAGATTTATACATCACCTCCATTCAAGGCAGTACCGGCTCCTGCCCAAAAACCGCTGCCACTGCTAAGAATTATCGTGGCAGCATCGATCGGCTTAGTAGCACTGTTAGGCTCGAAGTTGCTATCGGGATCGAAGGTGCAGATCGGAGAGGCACTATCCCAGCGCAGTAGTGCAGGCGATCGGATCTTGCTGAGTATTGAGGGCAATCGCGATACCGATCGCTTTAAGAGTTTGAAGCGGGCGGGCGTTTTGGCGATCACCAATCAAAAATATGAGCAAGCTGTCACCAATTTCCAAGCAGCCCTCGTCGAAAATCCCAACTCGCCCGAAACGCGCATTTACCTCAATAACGCCTTAATTGGCGATCGCCCCAGTTATACGATCGCGACATCGGCACCGATTGGTAGATCGCTCGATCGAGCATCGGAAATGTTGCGTGGATTCGCGCAGGCGCAATCAGAAATGAATCAAGCTGGTGGCGTAAATGATGCCAAAATCAAACTGCGAATTGTCGATGATAGCGACGATCCCAAAACGATCGACAAGATTGCCACCGAGATCGCCAACCAACCAGAAATCCTCGGCATCGTCGGTCACAATCGCAATGATGTGACGATGAAAGCCGCCACGATCTATAACCGCGAAAAATTAGCCTTTATTGCACCGATTAGTACGGCCAATGAACTTACTAGTCGCAATAAACCCTACATATTTAGAACTAATGCTAGAGCCGATACGATCGTTCAAAAATTAGTCGATCGCTTAATTAACACTGAAAAAAAACGCCGAGTGGCAATTTTTTCCGTACCGACGATTACTTACAATGATGAGTTCAAAAATCAATTTGCCAATAAATTAGTCGCTAAAGGTGGCCAAATTGTCGGCATGTTTCAGTTTTCGAGAGTAGCTTCATCCGCCTCGCCAACTCCGGCGGCTACCACTACCACGTTCGATGCCGAAACCTACCTCAAGCAAGCTAACGCTGCTGGTGCCGAAGCGATCCTGCTACTGCCAGTCGGCCGCTCCAATCGCGAGGCGATCCAGCTCCTGAAAATCGCCGATCGTAAATATCCCAATCTCAGCATCTTGAGTGACACCGCCATGTACAGCATCAATACGCTCAGAGCAGGTCAAGCCGCCGCCGGATTGGTGATGGGCGTACCGTGGCAAGACTCCGACAGCACGCCCCAATTTTTATCAGGCGCGCAGCAGCTTTGGAACGATCGAGTTAACTGGGCGACGGCGACCTCTTATAATGCCGTGAAGTCGATGGGGACAGCGATGAAAGCGGAAAAATCGCCGACCAGACAGAGCGTGATGACAGCACTCTCCAAGACTGAATTTACCGGTGCTGCTGGCAGGTTGCAGTTTACGCAGGGCGAGCCAACCGAACGCTATGTCTTAGTCCAAGTTGCGCCAACGCCACCTAACTATCGCTACTCCTCGCGAACGGGATATGACTTTGTGTCGAGCGACTAGACGATCGATCGAGAATTAACGAGGTAATTTGAGAACTCAATCGATCGATGCCAAAGATCGTTGCCACTGCACCTATGTAAGTAGTTCGCAGTGGTGGTAAATAGTATCGAGATTTACTATTCCCTGTCAGACCCAGTCAGGTTAAGATGTGTGAATGAGCGAATGAGCAGCAGACTAGGTGTGACTTAGTTTGTTATCACTACAGATTCGCG
>NZ_JANNDR010000027.1:0-9475 GCF_031378165.1 Chamaesiphon sp. OTE_75_metabat_556 | reverse complement strand
CTTGAGCATTCAAAAGTTTAAAGGAAACCACACTTTCAATCAGCGAACCAAAACGCGGATCTTTGCCGTGGGCATTGACAGACAGCGAACCACCGACGCTAAAAATATTTGAGTCTTGCATCACCCGCACCGCCCGCCCATGTTTGCCAAGTTCGAGCTGAATCTGCTTCCAAGTGGCACCACTGGCGACTGTCACCGTCGTGTCGGCGTTGTAAACAATTCGATCGAATTTCAGCATGTCGAGGTGGATTGAGTCGGGAGCGGCGATTTGTCCGCCCATACTATGTCTGGCTCCCGACATCGAGATTTTATGCCCCGTGCGTTGGGCTGTCGCAATTAGGTGGCGAATTTCGGCGACAGATTGGGGTTGAAAGATCGCGGCGACTTGAGTAGGTTCGAGTTTACTTGCATCGGTTATCGTCGTAGCGCGAAGTTGGTTGATAGAAATGTCAGTAAGTGCTGGCGAGAGAGTCAGTTTAGTATCGATCGGTGTCTGATAATATAGATCTTCAATTAACCACCGATGATTGTCCCGATCCCACACCAAAAATTTTAGCAATATTAATCCCAATCCCGATATCGACAGCAAGATTGCGACTTTCTTGGTAATTCTGGTGCGGATTTTACCGATATCGATCGATCGAGGCATAAAGGAGAGACTTATTGGGAGAATCGTAAATTAAATGTACGCTGAATTGCAAGATAGATCGAGCCAAGAAATCAGGATTTAATAATACACGATTTGTATTTTTTCCAATCTTTCGTAGGGGCAATTCATGAATTGCCCCTACGAAAGGAACGATCGCTTAAGCGGACAATATATCTGCCAAACATTGTTCCAATTCTGTTAACTTTGCTTGTTGCTGGAGATCGATTCGCCGATCGATCTTAATTTCTGGATTAATTGCCATGATTGCTCGATCGCGATAGTCTTTAATCGTCACCATCGTTTCAGTATTTAGTCTCACTAAATAATCAGCCGCTGCATCTGTATAAGCTTCTAATACTTCCGCTGAATTATCCACTTTAGATGGGGGAGTAGCATCTAATGGTCGATCGCCTACTAGTTTACTGGCAATCGTACTCGCACTGCCAGCAACTACCGCACCGAGCGGACCACCCAATACCCAGCCCAATCCTGTCGCCAGTGCCGCAGGTGTCAAACCATCTAAAGATAATGATGGTGGATCGGGTTTTAGTGATGGTGGCGTTGGTGATTCTGGTAATAACACTTCCGGCGGATCGGGTAGCATTATTTTGAGCGGTTCGACTGACGGGGTATTAAAAAAGCTTTCAGCTTTTGTTGCCCAATCATTAATTTCTTGTTGTGAATGTTTCAAGCGCGGGCGAACATTGCTAGCTTCCCATTCACCAAATCCCTGCTTTTGAATAGCCGTAGTTAGTGGTGATTGATAAAAGCCGATCAGGTTTGGTAAATATAACCATTGCTCGATTTCTTTAAGACTAGTTTCCCAACCAGATTCAATTAAGGTTTGAGCTTGACGTTTGAGAGCTAATTCTCGATCGCACTTCTCTTTGTTTTCACTAACTTCTACTGTTAATTTAGCAATCTGCGCCTGTAATAATCCTTGAATCTCCAATCCCAAAGATTGCAGCACTGGCAACCGCACTTCGGTTAGTTCCTCCCGCTGATGAGCAACAATCGCCTGGAGTGCCGAAATAAACGCCGACAATCCCGAAGTATGTAACGTCGCATCATCACCCTTCAGGCGGGCGCGGAGAGCTGGGAGCGCGTCAACGCGATAGAGATTGCTAATCCCTGGTGGTAATTGCGATCGAAAACTCTCCGCCACAAATCGCAAGCGGTGTTGAACTTCCTTTTGTTCTTCTGACTCCAACATATTCGTAAAATTCGCCACGAATACCACGGTATTAACCCCCCGATTTTCCAACCAATCCCGCAGATGTTCGCGTTCGCCCAGTGTCATCAGTTTGCGAACGTCCAACACATTTACTACCAAATCTGCTGCCAATAATCGATCGCGTACCAAGTTATCCTGCTCGTCGCGATCGTTCGTCCCTGGTAAATCGAGTAATTCAACCCCAGTTTGTAAAAACGGATGGGGAAAACTCACCTCTACTTCTAGTACATCATCCCGCATCCGGCGATCGTTATCTAAGGTTGCAAATTCAGTTAAAATATTCGTATTGGCTGCCGAGATTACTTGCCCATTAGTTAAAGTAATTTTAGTTGCCAGCTTCTCACCATAGACAACTTTGATGGCAGATCCAGTAGTGGGAATCAGATCGATCGGCAATATTTTATTACCCAAGATTGCATTTAATAATGTCGATTTACCATGATTGAATGGCCCGAATACCGCGACTTGATAATTTGATCGATCTGCCTTACTAGTAAGTGTCTTGAGATCGTTGCCCAGTTTAGACTTTGAGTCGATTCCTAGCTTGTTAGCAGCAGTTTGGAGATGGGTAAGGAGTGAGGGATTCATGGTTTAGCGATCGGATTAAATAATTTATCAGATTAGGTTTAGATACTTTTATTTGTGTCGAACGTTAATTAAAGTAGCTTGAAATTTGTTTTTTAGTTTGCTGTAATTGAGCTGCTATGCTATTTTTAAAAGATGTCAGATGTCAAGACTCTAAATACCAACAAGCAGTATGGATATGTTTAATATGCTATTCCAAACATATCTGCGTGCTACACTATTCTCGAAAATCTCAACTACTCTAGAAACTTTCCCATCAACAGCTCCTTCAAAATAGTAAATAACCATTGGAGCCAACTTGGCTGAAAATCAATTGTGCTCTATTTTTAGAGTACCCCACATACCCCACTGACATGCACACCTTCACCACCCAATCATTCAGCTACGAACCTCCGGCATCCGCCTACAAAGCTCATCAGATCCTCGTCAAACCCAACCTCGGCTATCCCGTCGCGGCACCCGTCACAGTGAGTATGGGCATCTTAGGCAAAGTTTTACAAGCTCTACGCCAAGCCAGCCCCAATGCCACAATCTCGATCGTCGAAGGCGTCTGTTCCCCAGTTAGTCTTCACGACATTGCCAGCAAACATGGCCTGTATGCCCTGCTCGATGCCGGAATGGAACTTCTTGATGCTGACAATCTCCCACTCATCGAATATCCCAACCTATCCCCCACACCAGCTCGATTCAAAACCATGTGGGCACCCGCATTACTACAAACAGTAGACTGTCGGATTACCGTCGGTACCTTCAAGCGGACGATCCTCAAAGACAAACCCCTGATCTCCGCATCCCTCAAGAATCTCTACGGACTCTTCCCCCGATCGAAATACCACGCCCGCAGCCTCAATTCACGCGGCCAACTCCACCAACCCTCCGTCCCCAAAATTCTCCAAGACGTCTATTTTTGTATCGGACATCTCTTCGATGGTGCAGTTGTAGACGCCGATCTCCGCCTCATCAGCCCCGACTGGAAACCCGATCGCGGTCAGACGATCGAGTTTGGTAAGATATTCTCCGGTACCGATCCGATCTCCGTCGATCGAGCTGCATGCATCGCCACTGGGGAAGCCATCCCCGATTATCTCGATGCGATCGACAAGATTAGAGCCATCCTCTAATTCCTAATGTCTCTTCTCTACCCTCCACCCTCTACCCTCTACCCCCTATCGTGAAACTCCTCTTTGTCTGTCTCGGCAATATCTGTCGCTCCCCCGCCGCCGAAAATATCATGAATCATCTCGCCACTAAAGCTGGTGTCAGCGATCGAATCGAGTGCGACTCGGCTGGCACTGCCAACTATCATACCGGCAATCCACCCGATCGCCGGATGCAAGCCGCCGCTAGCAAACGGCAGATTCCCATGCTAGGCAGTGCTAGGCAATTTACCAAGGCAGACTTCACCGCCTTCGATCTGATCCTGGCAATGGATCGCGAAAACTATCAAAATATCCTCTCGCTCGACCCGCACGGACAATATCGCGATAAAGTTAAGCTGATGTGTGACTTTGCCACCCAGCATCCAGACAAAGAAGTCCCCGATCCCTACTATGGCGGTGCCGATGGTTTTGACTATGTTATCGACCTGCTGACGGATGCTTGTAGCGAACTGCTATCGCAGCTAGAAGCTCGGAATTTCGAGCGTGTTTAGAAATTTACTTTGCTTTTCTAGATATCTATGCTAGGATGAGTAGCTGTGAAACAAATGGGTCGATGGCCGAGTGGTTAATGGCGGCAGACTGTAAATCTGCTGGGGTGACTCTACGTTGGTTCAAATCCGACTCGGCCCACTTTCACAAACGCCCTCATAGCTCAGTGGTAGAGCACTTCATTGGTAATGAAGAGGTCATGAGTTCAAGCCTCATTGAGGGCTTCGGTTGGTAAATAGCTGCTGGTAAGGCTTTTAGGAAACAGATCGCGTCCTAACAGCCGAATTTTTGTGTCTATGCATAGTAAATATTATGCTGTTTTGGCTGGATTGGTGGGAAATAGACCCACTAATCCAGCCATTGTTTTTAGGTGCAAGGATTTAGCTCTTGTTTCACTGCATTGATATACAGCGATCGCGCTGGCAGAACAGACCGGACACGATAAGCGGGTGATGTTGAGTACCTATGCTCACGCGATCGACTCAAAATGTTTACTTGTTGAAGTTGGTTTGCTGTCAACTACGGGTAATATTGCCAATTAATTACCATAGTTTTTGTTTGGGTATGTTTGGGTACGCCATACACTAACTAATAATATTATTAGGGAGTCTAATATTATTATTAGGGGTCTAATATTATTATTAGGTGTTGTATGTTCTACAGCTAGCCTGGCTTTCCGATTGTCAAGCACTTTTGGAAAAGCTTCAAGATTAATGCAGAAAAATTGCACATAAATGAATTTTTATTGTTAGAATAATCCCAGCCTAGCTGCGAGATTAACCCTAGCCGCGCAGGAGACTAAAACAGAAGAAACGCGATCGATACCGTCGCCGATACCGATCGACTACGCGGTATTTTATATTTCCCATCTAATTAGACAACCGCAAGGGGCTTTATTCGCTTCGGCATCTATTCAGTCAGATTGAAAAGGTAGAAATTGACACACCACTCTCTGTGTGAGAGTATAGAAAAGAGGAACCGCAGACTATGCATCTAATAACTATTCGCAATCTCCGTCAAGATGCGGCACAGTACCCAGACGTTCAGAAACAAATCAAGGACTGGAATGACATTGCTAAGGTTGCTAAGTGGCAGAGTCTAATCGATGTTCAGACCATATATCGGGATGCCGAGGCTGTGGGTAACTTCACCGTTTTCAACATCAAGGGCAATAAGTATAGATTAATCGTCGCGATCGACTATGAAGCACAGCTAATTTACTACAAATACTTTCTAACTCACGCTAAATACGACAAAGAAGAGTGGAAAAATGACAGCTACTATTGACAAGAAAAAATATCTAGATCTGTTGAATACAGCCGATATCAGCCCCAAGGTGATTGAGACTGAGGAAGAATACGATCGCTTTCTGGCGGTGGCTGAGAAATTAATGCACAAACGACTCGATCGCACTACAGAGGAGACAGCATTATTGATGTTGGTAGTTAAGCTGATTGAGGATTACGAATCGATCCACCACAATTTAGATGAGTGGGGAAAATCCACTCCGACCGAGATATTGCGACACATCATGGCAGCCAGCGGTACCCGAAATGTCGATCTAATTGGCATTATTGGCAGCAGTGGGGTAGTGTCTGAAGTGGTGAATGGAAAGCGGAATATCAGTCTTGCCCAAGCAAAAAATCTGGGTGAGTTTTTCAAAATATCACCAACCTTGTTTATCTAGCGATGAGCAATTTTCAGTTTATCAAATAGCTAGATACAGGTATTTTTTGAGACAAAGATCACGTAGACACTAGATAGTGGACAGTACTCGCCCAAATAACTACAAGAGTTATGTATACTAACCTTAGTCGTTCGATACATCACATCTTTTAGTAATCCGGTAAAGAGATCGGAATTTTGCAATGAGTAACCAATTAGTCTTACAGCTCACCCCCGAAGATGAAGAGCTACAGCGCAAGTCGGCAGAACTGGCAACACTCGAAACAGAATTGGTGCAAGGAGAGTTAGATTTAACAACCCTTCACGCAGAGTTACAGAATTTCGATCGCGAATATCAGCAAATTATCGGTACTCGATATACAGAACTCGATCGTATCGAGGAACAGATTGCTGAGTACATGGCATATCTAGAGTCATCAACAGATTTTACGCCATCGGAAGATCTCAAAAAACTCTATCGAGAAGTCGCTAAACGTATCCATCCAGATTTGACCACAGATCCAGTTGAAAAAGTCCGCCGTCAAGAATTGATGATTGCTGCTAATCAAGCTTATGAAGCGGGTGATATGGAAGCACTCAAGGCTATTTTATACAGTTGGGAGAGCAGTCCCGAATCAGTGAAAGGAGAAGGAGTCGTAGCAGAGTTAATCCGAGTGATTCGCAAAATTTCCCAATGTAGAGAGAGGTTGTGCGGGATTAAGCAAGAGTTTGAAGCAGTTAAAAAAACAGAATTATATGAGTTGAAATATCGATCCGATCTGGCTAAGGAAGTTGGGCAAGATTTATTGGCAGATATGGCACAAGAGCTTGATGAGCAGATTAGACAGGCTCAGGCAGAATTACAAGAAATTAAGGAAAGAATAGGTACTCGCTAATGAATGATTATGATTTAAAACACGTTAAGTTGTCAGAAGATAATAGAATATCCCAGTATTCTTCACAGAGTTTTAAGAAAGGTTTAGAACTCGCAAGGAAAATATCAAATGAAAAAATGTCGGCAATATCAGTAGGTAACTCTGATTCAGTTGTTCGATATTCATCCGAAAAAATATGGAAGTGTGTTAGCACAATATTTAATAAATTCCCAGATTGCTTACAGCACATTTCAGTGAGTCCCGATGGAAAGATATTTGCGGTTTTCTCTGATGACAGACTTGGAATAGAAATATGGGATATTAAGAGCCAAAAGCTAATTAAAACAATATGTTGTTTATTGAATGGGTCAAGTATATTTGAAATTACTTCTAATTCAAAAAATATTATTATCTTTGAACATCATGTAATAAACACCCGATCTTTAGAATCTGGAGAGTTGTTGTCTAGTTTGGAATGTATGCCGGATTATGATGATTCACAGGGTTCTAACTACCTTCGCAAACTGGACGAATCAGTTGAAAAAGCTATATTGACTAATTCAGAGTTGTTTGATTGTTGTCCTTTTAGTATGGCAATTAGCCCAGGTCTTAATTTAATGGCAAGCTTTTATGAAAATACAATTGCAATCTGGAACTTAAAAACTGGAAAATTATTAAATGTTCTTAAATCTATGATTGAGGAAGGTTTCCAAAATCTATATTTTGCAAATGATTCTCCGATTTTAATAGTTGGCAATGACAGTACCTATTCCAATCATGAAATATGGAATCCAATCGATGGAACATTATTAAACATCTTAGATATACATGACGGATTATCTGGATGTAAAGTTAGTTATGATGGATCGCTTCTAATTTCAACACCTCAGTTTTATGATCTTCCATCAGGACAGATAATTAATGATTTTGATAATGAGGAAGAATTTCATTTAATAGATCTACAATCATTTTACCCTGGTTCATCATCCTGTAGTAAAGATGGTGAAACTCTAGTAATTGCCACTGGAGAAGATATTGGAATCGAAGATAATGGTGTAATTAAAATTTTCCAGCAGTTATCTATAGATGAGATATTAGCCACAGAACCTGAAGATCGAGAGATAAGAGGTAAATTAGTGCATAAATTAATTTGTCGTGCTAACAGACAATATAAGTCACATGATTATCAAAAAGCAATCGAATCTTACACAACAGCATTAAAAATAGATCCTAATAATACTGAAGCTTATAACAGAAGAAGTACTGCTCGATCGGCAATAGGTGATTATCAGGGAGCAATGGAAGATTTACAACAAGTGAGGATGATTTAGACTATGGATATTCAAGAGATTCAAGAGATAAGTAGCCGAATTACTCTATTCTTAGATAATCCTAGATCTGTCAAACTGCAAGTTAAACAAATTAATCTAGCTCAAAAACAATTACGAGTTATCAAAAAAGAAATAAATGTTGTCATTCGCAGTATCAATCAAAATGCTAGTCAATCTCATCCTGACAGCATAATATCTGTCGGCTTAGATATTTTTGGTAAACGTAAATGGGCGGGTACACTTCGATCTGAAACCAGGAAACAGATCGAACGAGAAAAGATAGATACACGTCAACCATATTTAGAGATTAAAGATTCGATCGATCGATTGATATTAGAAGGTGATAGGCTTAAATTAATCGCTGAAGAATATATCTTAAAAAGCTAGAAGAAACATGTCATATTTATTTTTCTGGCTTTCGACATTTACCCGTCAGTAAGTATTGCTTGTTGACATGGAGGAGTTTTGACAGTAAAATTTTCAGAAACAATCTCAGAAATAAAAATAGTTTATGCATCCAGAGTTTTTTAGATCGTTTAAAACAGCTTCGCCTTGAGAGATTTTCAGGTTCGTGGAACGACGGATGGATTTATGGTAGATTAAAGCAGGAATTTGATTTGCAGCCTGATGAATTGGATACAATGGCTTCCACTTTAGGCTTTAAATATGGATGGAATCCTACCGTCAAAAATCTTCTAGAAGAACAATGGCAACAAGATGAAGTCAGATGGATGGAAGAAAAGCTAGTTAGGATCGAAAACAAAGTATCTTTGAATCGAAAGAAAACTGACATATCACAGAAAATAGCTGAACTGGCTCAAGAACTTGAGGCTTCAGGTAAAAGAAGAAAAGAATTGACAGACATTGAACAGGCACTTATGGCACTAATTTTTAGAATGGATACTACCGAACAGATGTGGGTACTTAGAATGATATTCGATCGTTTCAAATCTTAAATAGTGTCAAATTAGTGGCTGAAAACTAATGTTTAATCTTGGTATTCATTTTCAAATAGTTACTAGCTAAAGACTAAAATATAAGATTAAGATCATGTTTTTACACATAGCATTTGTTTGATTTTATTCAGCCGTAAGCTCACCTCATAGTTATCTGAGTGAAGTTGCTGAACAAAATCAATTAAGTTATCGGCAGTGCAAGATTTTTGATAACCACCATTCCATGTATGAAACTCGTCATGAACTTCTTGCGATAAAGTAATAAGATTATCCTCACAGTCAGCTAAATGCTGATAATTATGCTTATCATAAATATGATGAACAGTAATGTTTACACTTTTATTTTGTTTATCTCGCTTTGTCCCTGTGATTTGACATTGGGATCGATCTCGTTTTTTAGCTTTGGTCATTGCCACATCAATTCTTTTTTGTTTGGCAGTTTCTGCATCAATTATTAGCTTAAATGTTTTCTTGCCGACCACTTCTACTGCTTCACACCAACCACGCCGATCTTTAACTGTTAATTCTTTT
>NZ_JANNDR010000562.1:0-11659 GCF_031378165.1 Chamaesiphon sp. OTE_75_metabat_556 | reverse complement strand
GGGGGGACTGGGCGACCGACAGCTAAATTAGTTGTCAAAACAACAAACTGCTGGCAATTTTGCAACAGTCTGTCAGCCTGTAGCCGCAATCCCTTGCCCCAGTCAAACAACTGAAATATTTATTACTTCAGTAAGACTTTTGCCGCAGCAGCAACACCAGCACCAGGGATACCGCCAGTATGACCGAGTTCGACGATCGTCGCTTCGAGGGCAGCAATCGCCGTGAGGATGTCGCGATCGCAGACAAAGCCGAGATGACCGATTCTAAATATTTTACCTTTGAGGCTATCCTGACCGCCAGCCAGGACGATATCAAACTTCTTCTTCATCAGACTCCGAATTTGTTCGGCATCCACTGTTGTCGGTGCTACAGCCGTGATGGCCGGACTGCCATGTCCTTCTGGTGCGTAAAGTGGTAAACCCATCGCCGTCGCAGCCGCACGGGTGGCTTGCATGTGGCGGTGGTGACGTGCAAAAATATTTGCCAAGCCCTCCGCCTGCATCATCTTCAGTGCTGCTTGGAGGGCAAAAATCAAGTTGACTGGTGGGGTAAATGGGGTCGTATTTTTGGCGGCATCTTTGCTGTACTTACCCAAATCCATGTAGAAGCGAGGCAATTTGGCGACTTTATAGGCTTCCCAGGCTTTGGGACTGACCGTGACAAACCCCAACCCTGGTGGGATCATAAATCCTTTCTGAGAGCCAGAACACACCACATCCAAACCCCACTCATCGATCGGCACGTTGACTGCGCCCAAGCTGGTGACTGCATCGACGATCGTCAGCGCACCATGAGCTTTGACATGCCTCACGATCGTTTCTAGGTCATTGATCACCCCAGTGGAAGTCTCGCTATGAGTGACGATAACACCTTTAATAGTTTTGGTCGCATCGGCTTCGAGAGCGGCCTTGACGGCGTTGGGGTCGATCGGTTGTCCCCAGGGAGCGGTAACCGTCTGGACATCTAGCGCAAAAGCTTGAGCTACTTGCGCCCACCGTTCGCCAAACTTACCATTGTGTACGACCAACACGCGATCGCCAGGGCTAAAGAAGTTAATAATTCCCGCTTCCATCGCCCCCGTACCAGAAACGGTCAACATCAGGACATCGTTTTGAGTTTGGTGCAACCATTTGAGATTGGCAGTAACTTCGGTCATGATCTGGCTAAATTCGCCGCTCCGATGTCCAATTGGGTGTTTGGCTAGTGCCAACAACACATTTTCTGGCACTGGCGTAGGGCCAGGAATCATTAACATTAATTTATTTTCCACGATCTTGATCCCATGATGAATAATAGCTAAACTGCCGATCGGACACAGACTCTTGCTGAAGCGCGAGCGTCTCATGAGAATTTGCAGAATGTCAATTTTAGCTCAAGACTATGTGCGGCGGATAGAGTGTCCGTCAGATCTGCTGCGGACTGGCTGAAGATGGGGGATGAATCGCGCTGTTGAACGCCAACCCGATCGGATGGAGACTACAATTGGGAAACATCGCGATCAGCAGTGTCCAGATCCAATTTTGCTAGGTAATATCTCTATGCTAACTAAGATTGGGTTTTTTAGTCTACTGGCGGGGGTATGGCAAAGTTCGATTCAGACAACCAGAACCGATAGTGTCAGAGGAGATTGGCCGATCTGATGGTTAAATTGAGAACATAGAGATCGATCGAGATGCGTAGATCCATCAGGTCTGTTTTGAGTATATTATGGCATCATGTTAATGGTATCTAGTGCTAACCTTCGATCGCAAAAATGTTATGACAAATAATCTTATTCCCTATGATTGTGGTGATGACGATGTAATTGCCTTTGGGGAGGCAATGTTTCGTTCTGGTAAGCTCAAAAAGGCGATCGGTCAATCTTTTGATGGTTCGGTTGGTAGAGCGATCGATCAGAAGCTACGACAGCATGGTTTAGAGATTCCGATTCGGATGATCGGTTCGACCCGATTGGCCAACGAACATTGTCAATGGTTCGATGAAGGTATTAGTTGCGAAATCCTCGATCTGGCCACCCGCCGCTGGTGCAAAGGTAAAGTTCGAGTACAAGTGTCGGTAGAATTTTTAGTGGAAGATTCAGACGAAAAAATGTTATTACCTGGCGATCGGGAACGCGAAGATGCTGCTGGTGATGAATATGTTAATAGTGAATATGTCTTCACCGGTATTCATCATAACGGCCAATAAAAATTATCGATTAGCAATGAAAAATAGCTATTTCACTCCCCACTTCAATAAATTGCCAAAGTTCTAGCAGCTAGACACCCAAGTTCTGATCGGAATTTGGGTGTTCAGATTTAATTGCGATCGTTAATTTACGGACGATTGTTTCTCCAAGTTAAGAACGATCTAATCTTGTTAACTGTGCTAGAAGTACTTGGCAAATTATCTATTTGCAGTGAATTTTTGATAAGCCAGTGACGATGACAAATTTGCAAATGTCTAAATCTAAATACTCGTAAGAACGAGTTGGCGATAACGATCGACTCAAGGCGATCTCATCGCATCACTACGCCATTATCGGTATCGATGCTCGCAAATTAGCCTGCCCCTAATCACTACTAAATTTCAGGCATGATGCATCTTACCAAGATCGATTCGATCGTTGCCATCTGTCGATTCTAGATATTGGTATTTATCTATGATATTATTTGAAAAATATTAGTTGTTACAGTAAAAAATCGATATTGTTGGACTGGTTAGCTGTAGTTACTTGAAGCAAATAATTCGATAACTACATCATCTGGTGGTACAAGTATGTCGATCGATAGACCATATTATTCTATATATCTAAGTATTCTGTTTTTATAAACCTAACGCAGAATTAAACCATAACTTATAACTCGAATGCAAGTTCTTCATATTATTACGGATTTTAATGACGGCGGTGCTCAAGCTGTTTTGTACCGATTCATTATTGCCGACAAACAAAATACTCATCAGGTCATTTCCCTCATGAGTATTGGTTGGTATGGAGAGCAAGTAGTGAAATTAGGAATTCCGGTACACTCTCTCGATATGCCCAAGAGTAGATTGACTTGGCAAGGCGTCACCAAACTATATCGACTGATTCAGGAAATCGATCCAGATGCGATCCAAACCTGGATGTACCATAGCGATCTGCTCGGTAGTGCGATCGCCAGATTGGCAGGCCAGAAAGCGATCGTCTGGGGGATTCATAATTCCGACCTCGATCCGGCGCAAACGGCCTTTACCACTCGCGCGATCGTTCGCCTGTGCGCCTTGATATCGGGCATGGTTCCTCGCAAAATTATCAGTTGTTCGGAAGAAGGCGTGCGAGTTCATAGCGCACTTGGTTATCAGCTTCAGAAAATGGTGACGATTCCCAATGGCTATGATGTCAGCGAGTTTGCCCCAAACCTCGCCGATCGCCAAAATCTGCGCCAGCAATGGCAAATTCTCGATGGGACGACTTTATTTGGGATGGTCGCCCGTTGGAATCCCCAAAAAGATCACGCCAATCTGATTGCCGCTTTAGCGCATCTTCAGACCCAAACCCAATCGCCTTGGCACTGCGTGCTGATCGGCTCGAAGCTCAGTGCTGACAATCAAATTTTAGTCGAATTACTCGATCGCCATCAAGTTAGCGATCGAGTCACTTTGCTAGGCATTCGTACGGATATTCCCGCCGTGATGAATGCCTTGGATCTGCACGTCCTGTCTAGTGCTTATGGCGAAGCCTTCCCCAATGTTGTGGCAGAGGCGATGGCGTGTCAGACACCTTGTATCGTTACTGCCGTCGGCGATGCTGCCTTGATTGTTGGGGACACTGGTTGGGTAGTACCGCCTAGCGATGCCGTACAGTTGGGCGAAGCGATGGCAAGTGCGATCGCGCAAATGTCCGATCGACCGGGATGGCAAGAGCGGCAGGCCCGCTGCCGACAGCGCATTGAAATGAATTTCAGCGTCCAGACGATGGTAGCCAAATATAATGATGTTTGGGAACGCGCGCTAGTCGATGGCTAGAGATCGACCAGCTAGCTGGGATGTACCAATAATAAGCAGGGCTTAGAATCTCCCATCTTGAATCGAGTTGAGATACTGTCAACTGCTAATAATCGAATAATCTGAGATATTCGCTGACAGCGCGCTCGCTGGAAAAATATAGCCCGCGCTCGATCGAATGCGCTCGATCCATTGGCGTCTCTAAGGTCTGAAGCATCGCCGTTGCCAAAGCTGGGGAATTTTCGATCGGCACCAACAGCCCATACTTGCCAGCAGCCAAGATTTCTTGAGGCCCTGAAGGGCAATCTGTCGATACCACCGCGCAACCACAAGCCATCGCTTCGATCAAGACTGTCGGCAATCCTTCCCAGCGCGATGACAGCACGAAGGTCGCCGCATGTGCCATATAAGCATAAGGATTGGCATCAAAACCAGGTAAGGAAACATCTTCAGTAATCCCCAGTGTCGCGATCTCAGCTTCGAGCGCGCTGCGGGTTTCACCTTCACCCAAAATTATCAGGCGGGCGGGTCGGTGCTGGCGAACGATCGCAAACGCGCGAATCAAGTTGGCGAAATCTTTCTGGGGGGTCAATCTGCCGACAGCCACAAAGACGGGCGGGCTGTCTGGTGCAAACCAGGGATGTGCTAAGGGGGCTTGAGCTTTGGCCTTTAATTGGCGATCGACAACTGGATTGTAAACGGTTTTCACCGTTCCTGGCTCAAATCCCAGTACTGAATCCAGATCTGATGCAACCCCCTGGGACACGCCGACGATCGCATCCGCACGGGGGTAGAGCCATTTCATTAGCAGGGGCAAAAATTTACTCCGCTGTAATTTCGATTTACTCGCTGAGAGAGTATCGTGTTCTACCACCACTAATTTGGTCTTGCTCCGCGCCAATTCCTTGGCGAGGATCGCGGCGACATTCGCATGATTCATGTGCGACAGTAGTGCCACTGGCTGAGTTTCCTTTAAATAACCTGCCAAGGACGGAATCGCCTTCATCACTCTGGCTGTACCCAAATTCACCAGCCGCACGCGATCGGGTACTTGGTCTAAATATGGCCCCGCCGTATCGGCAACGACTAGATCCAGCGGGATATCTAGTTCGAGCATCCCTGCGAGCAAATTGAGGGCAACTCTTTCCGCACCGCCACCGGCAAGGGTCGGTAAAAAGAAAGCGATTCGGCGTTCGGACATGTGCGATTGTTCCTCGATGACTTGATTAATTTATAGTGCCCAGATCTAGCTCATTTGCGATCGTCCAGACTGCTCGGCAATCGAATGCCACAATTGTCAATGTGCGGTTGGCTGAAATTATTCGATTTCTTTATTTACTGGCAGTTGTCGATCGGTTGGGATCGGATCGCTTTGAGCGGTGGATATCGATTTCAGATTGCGGAGCACAAAAAACAGCAAAAAGAAAAATGAAAACATGTACACAAAACTCGTCGATAGCGCAATCCCCGCCACTCCTAGCCACTGCATGAAGAAATAATTTAAACCAATATTGATCGCCAGATTAAAGGCCGAGCCAACGATCAGAATCTGGTTGGTGCGCATCGCCGAAATCAACCGTACTATCAACATACAGCCAATATAAAAGGGGATCTGGAGTGCGAAACAACTTTGGATTTGCGCGACTATCTGCGTATCATTGGCATTAAATGAACCTCTTTGTAAAAGTGTCTGCACGATCGGTTCCGAACCTAAAATAATTAAGATAGTGAGTGGCACACTAGCCGCAAAGATCAGGAGGAGGTAGTGCCGAAATGAGTTACGAATACCCGACCAATCATTACTCGCCACCATTTTGGAAAAATAGGGCATCACCGCCGTACTCAGTGCCGTACTCGCAATAATAATTGGTAAGGTCACAAGCCGATTGCCATAACTCAGGGCGGCGACACTTCCGGCTGGCAACATGGCTGCCATTGACTGATCGACCAAGGAAGTACTGCACATTAAAAATGACCCCACAATTGCTGGGGCATATTCACGAGCTACTTCGTTGAGGTCGGTATTAAATCCATGCCATTGCGGGCGCAGTGAAAAACCCTGTTGCTTGAGGACGATGCCGACGATCGTCATTTCGATCAGTTGACCGCCAACCATCCCCGTCACGAGATTGAATACGCCCCAAGACTGAAATCCAAATAAGAGTATGACTGTGACGATCGGCGTAATCATCGGCACTAGTGCCACTAGTGCAAATTTCTCACCAGCATTGAGCACTGCACCCCAAATACTACCAATCCCAGTGAGGATTAGCATCGGTGAGATCGCCCACAAGAGCCGATATGTCAGTGCTAACTTTTCGGCACTGAAGCCGTTGGTCAGTAATGGTAAATAGAGCGGCACGCTTGCCAACATGATCGCGGTGGTAAGCACCAGCAAGCCAATACTCCACAAAGAGGCACCCGCAAATAGTTTTTGCGCCGATTTTGCACCTTCTTTCTCTCTGACCTTGATATAAGTCGGAATTAGTGCCGAATTGAATGAGCCAGCAATAATATTGAGTAAAAAAGATGGAATAGTTAATGCGATTAAGAAGGCATCTAATTCACTAGCGGTACCAAAGATATTGGCAACAAATAGCTCTTTAATAACAGCTAATAGTTTAGCTAAGATCGTCCCGAATCCGACCACAATCATCGCGATCAGAATTCGACTATTGACCGAGCCACTCCCGACTTTTTTCCATAAACTGGTGATTTTTTGCAGTCGATCGATTTTCATTTTATTGTCTGCTGATGCGGAGCTTGGTAGATGATTGATGGCAAAAAGCGATCGGGTGAAATCGAAAGGAGTAGCAGCAATGGTCGCGAGCGATCTCGATCCACGAGTATCTCTAAATTCTAGATTTTTCACATCCTCAGATTCAGTACTTGGCGATCGAGAATCTAGAAGAATAAGACTTAATTGATGATAGATAGTTCCTGTTAGACAACTAGCTAATCGCGTTTTTGAGAGACGATCCTTTGGTTGCGGACTGGCGGTAAAAATGCGGGAGCGATCGATGGTGACGGTGCCGTGTTGAAATTACGATTTGTATATTTCAAGTACCATTTTTGATTGGTATTCATCGCCGCCAACAAGGCGAAGCTCGATAACGTAAAGCGTTCTGCTAAAACCTCATGGCTGAATAATCCCCACAGACTCACAAACACCCCAAAACAGATCAAAATTGTCTGCTCTTCCCCACGATTGCGATAGACAACGGCAAAGATCGCTCCTGGCAGAAATAGCACTCCCAAAATGCCATGATCGGCCATGTAATAAAGATACATATTGTGGGTGGAGACTTCCGAAACCATCCACTTCCGAGTCGATGCCAATCCGTTCCCCCAAAACGGACGATTGCCAAACATCAGCCAACCACCAGCCGCCACCGCTTGCCGCTCCATTGCCGAATCTTCTTTGAGCGAGGGGTTTTGGAATTCTTCTAGCCGATTAACAATATCCCAGTTTGCCCCAGTCGGGTCGCCTTTAAAATAGTCGGTCAATGCCTGAAGCGGATTGAGCGATGCTAACAGGATAATAAAAATTACGATTGGTGCGAGAACTTTCCGGCGCTGGTCGCAGACGACACGACCGATGATGAGTAGCAATGTGCAAATTACCCAGCCGAGAATAGCTCCTCTCGAAAATGTCGCCATAATCCCCACGCCAGCTACCAGTAGAATAATCCATCGATAGGGCTTTTTGACGATCGTGATGCTCAATAACATTGTCAGCATCAGCGCACAGCCTGCCTTATTGGGATCGATATAAAATCCGGCTGGACGACCGACGTTTAACTCTGAAAACATTTTGGGGCTAAATAACTCCAGCATGTTATTACAAACATTCATGAACAAGACAAACAAAGCTGTACATTTGACCTGATTTACCGATCGCTGCTGAAAGATGATATACATCAGCGCAATAAATAAAGCAGCCAAAACTTTAGAGCGGAAATCTGTAAATGAGATTTCATCCGCGCTGACCGTCATCAAGGATAGGAGTGCAATACCTACATAGAAGAGCATCCAAGCGATCAATGGCTTGGGAATAGTTGCTAATTTTTTATAAAATGGTAACGCCAACACTGCAAATGCGATAATCCAGCTTAAGGGATTGATCGGTACGATCGGGGCTGCTAGTAACCAGTCCGGGAAATCAGAAAAGAATAAAAAAGCAGTGATAATTGACAAAACATATTGATACCGATCTAAGAATATCTTTGTCTTATTTCTCGGTTCGGCAAATTGCTCGATTAACTTGGATGACATAGTATATATAAATAATTAATCTGATCGCTTCTGCTTAAAAAATATTACTTGAAGAATACAATAAATTAGCAATTTTCAAAAGACGAACATCCGATTTTAACAATATTTAGAATTAATTTTGGGGGAGAGTTATTTGATATTACCTGCTATCTTAGCCGATCTATTGTGCTACTAACATCAGCTAAACTATCTAATCAAAATGGTTAAAAGCCGGATTCTGTCGTGATCGAGAATGCTAGTCGATCGATCGCGCAGTTATTTTGAGTAGCTAGGCGCAACTTAATTTTGAGTTGGACGATCGAGATCGATTGGAGATCGATCTCGATCATCGAGAGGAGATCGAACGTTGTTTTGACGAAACACATACACTAATCATGCCCCATCCGAGCCAGAAACTAACTAGATCGATGCTGCTGGCGGCGATCGATGGCCGCTCAGTCCGCAGGAGTCGATCAAGTTAGTGGTTGCGAGCTGACAACTATCCGTTGCTCATGCCTCTATGCGTAATCCTAACCAGCAAGATACTCTATAGTTATCGACTAAAAGTAATTACCAAACATGAATCGTTATACTTCCTGCCTGTGGACGATCGGTTGTATTTGTACGATCCTGATTGGTTGCATGAGTAATGAAAATCGATCGGAGACAGCTTTATCTGCCAAAGAAGATCAAGCTGTCCAGCAGATCGACAAGCTGATGCCGATCGCTACTAAACCGTCGGCAAGTGCCAAGCCAAGCCTCACCTACACACCAACTACATCTGAATTCCCCAATCCAGAGCGGGGCTTTCATGGCAACATTGAATTAATGAGCGGTCGCAACTTTAGCTACGTTCGGCGGGATGGTCACAGCTTAGCTAGATCTTATATTCGCCTAGATGAATATCGCAACCGTCCCTTACCTCCAGTATTTTTAGCCCAATTAAATCGCCAATTGCAACTAGTGCGGGCAGCCAAAATTAAGGTTGTGATCCGATTTGGTTATAACTTCCCCACTGGGAACGATAACATCGAGAAATCTCCAGATGCCAGTCTCGCGCTGACGATCGCCCACATCAATCAACTCAAGCCCATTCTCTATCAAAATGCTGATGTAATTGCGGTTTTACAGGGGGGGTTTATCGGTGCGTGGGGAGAGTGGCATAGTTCTGGCAATGGACTTGCCAAGCCCCAGCCGAAAGCCAAAATTTTAGCAGCACTGCTAGCGGCGACACCCACCAGTCGCATGGTGCAACTGCGCTATCCTGATGATATTCGGACTAACTACCCCCAAGCACTCACTCTGAGCGATGCCTTTAGTGGTAAGCGGCAAGCTCGGGTCGGCTTTCATAACGACTGCTTTTTAGCTAACCAAGCCGATGCTGGGACTTATGAACCCGATCGATCGGCACTAGCAAACTACGCTAGCAAAATGACTCCATTTGTGGCTGTTGGTGGCGAAACTTGTCAGGTTACTCCCACCGAACATCGGAGTGATTGCCCCACCGCAGAAGTAGATTTAGCTAGATTTCATTGGAGTTATCTGAATGCCGGTTTCTACACGCCCGATCTCGATCGCTGGCGGCAAGAAGGCTGTTACGAGCGCATCGCCCGCAATTTGGGCTACCGTTTGCAATTGGTGCGATCGAGTTTTCCTACCCAAGTACAACGCACCCAGGATTTAAGGGGCAATTTTGCCATCACAAATGTTGGGTACGCCGGTCCTTATAACCCTCGTGGCTTAGAATTAATTTTGCGCCATCAGCAGACAGGTAAAATCTATCGCATCCCGATCCTCAAACCACTAAGCAAAACTCACGACCCTCGCTTTTGGCTGCCGCAAGTCGGCGAAATTACTGTCGATATTCGCGCGAAAGTGCCGCGAGCTGCCGAGCCAGGAGTCTATGAGCTGCTATTGAATCTCCCCGATCCGATGCCCAAACTGGCTAACCAGCCAGAATATGCGATTCGCTTGGCAAATGACAAAACTTGGGAAGCCAAAACTGGATTTAACTCGCTTCGCCGCACGGTACGGTTGCTCAAATAGTCGATCGATGATTTGAGTCTAATGCGCGAGCTGACAATCGCCAATCAGAAAAATTATTGAGAACGGCAGTAATAAGTTAGATCTAAAATTTGCCAAAAGTCTGTTGTCTCTCAATCCGCTAATTGCCAAAAAGCTTTGCTGATACTGGTAAGTAGCAAGATTGAGTGAGGTAGATCGATCCTCAGATCTTGTCAGCTAATAAATAACTTTCTCATTGAGTGAGATCTAATTACAATTGTGGGCACTATTAGTATAGTTAGTGCCTACAATTGTGATGTGTTTGCCCCAAAAGTCGGATGAGTCCAGTATTTTGCTGCCCAACGATCTTTTTGTGACAGACGGAAGCGTACGTACGCATCTATAATTGACGCGCGATCTCAAGTTGTTAGTCAAATTGGACTCATGAAAGTTACTTTGGTTATTTATGGACTAGGCGGGGGCGGTGCAGAACGCGTGATGTCGATTCTGGCTAATTACTGGGTCGAGCAGGGATGGGAAGTAACTTTGATGATGTTAGTCGATTCCACTCAGTCGTGTTTTTATACATTAGATCCGCGCATTCAGGTCAAGTCAATGGGGCTAGCAAAAAACTCAGGTAATTGGTTCGCGGCAATCTATCATACCGGGCAGCGAGTGACACGCTTGCGACGGGAAATTATGGCCGATCGACCCGATGTCGTTATCAGTTTCATGAATTCGGTGAATGTCTATAATATCCTAGCTTGCTGGCATCTCGATATTCCGACAATTGTCAGCGAACATACTTATCCTGGGGCTACAGATGCCAATAAAATCTGGCAACTCCTAATGAAATGGTCTTATCGCTATGCCGATGCGATCGCGGTCTTAACTCAAAATGCCGTGCCTTTTTACCCAGCCACACAGGGATATCGGACAATCGTCATGCCCAATCCCGTCCTCACCCCGCCACCCGCAGTCGCGACAGAGCGATTACTCCCCACTCCCAGCTTGCTCGCTGTGGGGAGACTCGATTCGCGCAAAGGTTTCGATCTACTGCTGAAAGCTTTCCATCAAATTCATGCTCGGCACCCCGATTGGCAATTAACAATTTTGGGCGAGGGTGCAATCCGTGCGGAACTAGAAGATTTACGATCGCAATTACAATTAACCGACTGCGTGCATTTACCTGGTGCAGTCTCAAATGTGTCGGACTATCTCCGTCAAGCCGATTTATTTGTGATGTCATCGCGCGTTGAAGGCTTTCCGATGGCTCTATGCGAAGCAATGGCTTGTGGTTTGCCCTCGCTAGCTACCGATTGCCTGAGCGGCCCTCGCGATATTATCGAAGATGGCGTCAATGGTCTATTGGTGGCAACAGAAAATGTAGAGGCACTGGCCGCAGGATTGGATGCGTTGATGTCCGATCCTGCC
>NZ_JANNDR010000557.1:0-6347 GCF_031378165.1 Chamaesiphon sp. OTE_75_metabat_556 | reverse complement strand
CTAAGACGCGCGGATCGACAGGTGTAGTCGCATGTCGATCGAGATCAATTGGCAAGTGTCGATCTGTGGACATTGAGGAAGGAGATGGGGCTAGAGGCGATCGACGTTTGTTAGGGTGGATGCGGAGATTTGACCCACCCCGCCCGTTGGGCACCCCACCAGGGAGGGGATTTTTAATGGTTACTATATAGATATGAATTTTTGCCAGATTGGATTTTAGGCAGGTTTACCCCCAGTCGTTCCCAAAGGAAATGACTAAAGAAAATCCCCTCCTCGGAGCGGCGTTTTTATTATGGGGGAACCCCAGAATAAAAAAACGACAAGACAGGGGTGCCCAACGGGCGGGGTGGGTTAGATCTCTGCCACTCAACTAGAATCAGCAAATCTTTGTCCTAGGAATCGTTACGACAACATCTTGATTCTACCGTCATCTAGATCGATAGCTAACAAAAAACACCGCCATAATTAATTGCAGTGCCTTTAAAATTAAACCTTTGCTCGAATATTAGCTCGTCAGGTATTCATCAAATGACGCTTCGGTGTTGGTCGATCGCTAAAACCCCGAAATCGCTTCATACAAGTCAGGCAGATCGTTTTCGATCAAAATCATATCCTTTGCTTGACGGTGTTCGGGACTAGTTAGATAGGCGAGGGCGAGATCGCGATTGGGAAATTCCATCAACTTATCGGGAGCCAAACCACCTTCGAGCAGTCCAGCTTTGAGAGCTTCTTTATTAGTATCGCCAACGACGATCGCTAGATCGCAGATAGAGGCTGCTTTGAGGGCGACTTGCCGATTTTCGGCCGCTTGAATGTCTCCGAGTTCCACCATCCCTGGCGTCATCAAGATTTTACGCCCACCTTCGAGAACTTCGAGGACTTCTAACGCGGAGGCAAAGCCGATCGGGTTAGAGTTGTAGGAGTCATCGAGAATGAAGCCATCGCCATTTTTGCGTAAGTTGAGGCGGCTATTGGCAGGTTCGATATTGTAGATAGCTGCAATCACATAATCGGGATCTTTGCCCAGCGCGCAAGCCATTGTAAAAGAGCCGACGAGGTTGGAGAGCATCGGCGCACCTAGTAGCTTGGTGAAGCCAGGATATTCTTTGCCTTGCCAGTGGATGATAAAGGTGGTGCCATCCATGCTGGCTTCGATCTCTGACATCCAGCAGTCGAGGTGGCCGAGTTCAGGCTCTAAGCCGTACAGCAGGGTAGTTGCTTTGGGATATTCGATCGCCATTTTACGCGCGCCGGGATTGTCGCCATTACAGACTAGTAAGCCATCAGCGGGGATGGCTTGAGGCAGTTCGCATTTGGCTTTGTAAATATTTTCCGCACCGCCGAAGCGTTCGAGGTGCATCACGCCAACTGCCGTCACTAATCCGGCATTCGGCGGCGTAAAGCGACATAATTTGGCGATCGAACCGATTTGATACGCACCCATTTCGATGATGGCGAGTTCTTGTTGCGGTTTGAGATTTTCGCGGATCTGACGAGTGATGCCCATTTCGGTATTGATACTGCCTGGCGTCCAAAATGTCGGCTCGATCGCTTCGAGAATACTGCCTAAGATCGCTTTGGTACTAGTTTTGCCATAACTGCCCGTAATGCCGATTGTATACGGCTGATAGTCGGCGAGGATATCTTTGGCTTCTTGTAAGAAAGCCTGTTGTTTTTTGAGTTCGTTCGGCCACAGGATCGCATTGGCGATCGCCAGCCAGACAGGGGTAGACTGGATTAAAACCAATGCTACGAGCCAGTAAATATAAATGCTGTCGCCAGCTCCCAAGAAATAGGTACCAGAGATAGTTAGAACGGTCGCGATCGCATACAAACCCAACGCGAGATTGTAAATCGCCGTCGCTCGATCGGTCATCTTCAGCTTAATTTTACCCACCTGGCGCGGATCTTCTTCCTTAAAACCGATGAAGACCAAGGTAGCTGCGGCCATGACACAAACTATCAAGCAATCTGTCATCCGTCCCCCAGTCCCAAATTTGCTCGCTACGGTGGCAATGATGGCGACGTAGGTGCCTTTAGTATCGAAAGTGCGTTTTTCGAGCAACCAATCTTTAAATCGCGCTCCGTTATATTCTTCCTGCTGGAAATAGCGCAGATATCGCAATCCCCTTCGGGTGAAAAAGAGGATTGTGGCAGCCGAGATAATCGTGAGGCAGATGATAGTCAACATGGTGGAGGACTTGGGGACTAGTTAGATTAGAGATTTAGAAACAAACCGCATTTGCCCTAAAGGTAGCTGTCAGAGATCGAGATATTACAGGTATCCCATTTGGCAGGGTAGCGATCTGAAGAAACCGAACACCTTATTTACCGATCGTTGGAATTGAATACGGCGATAAGGACGATCGCGACAATGGGAATCAGCGTGAATAGAATGAGCGTTATCATCTTGACAACTCTTTGATAGACAACCGATCTAGAAACTTATCTACATAATAGGAGCACAAGTGAGCACCTTCGGCTTGAAACATAAAGTGATCGCGATTGGGGATGGTAATTAGTTCTGAATTGGCGAATAGACTGTGGTAGCGATGTCCCATTTCGACGGGAGTTTCGGTGTCGGCTTCGCCCCACAGGAGCAGGACTGGTAAGGAAATTTGGTTAGCAAGTTCGGTGAGATCTTCGTTAACGACTTTAATAAAAGTGCCTTTGAGTGCGCCAGCATTTAGGTAGTCGCGCGAGCCATATGTTTGACTGTGCCAGGTGAGTAATTCGTCGCGATAGAGTGGCGAGAGTTTGAAGGTATTCCGCATGGTGGCGATCCATTGACTGCGGAGCGACTGCTGTAAGGTGCGCTGACGCTTCAATCCAGCGGCGTTGATTAATGTCATCGATCGCACTTTTTGGGGGTATTTGGCAGCTAGGCGAATACAAATTCTGCCACCTACCGAATGTCCGAGGATATCTGCTTGGGGAATATTCTGTGCTGCTAAATACTCGTAAATCCGATCGGCATACTGAGCCGTATCCCAATCTTCCGGCGGCGGTGACGACTTCCCAAAGCCAGGTAGATCGAGAATATGCACCTGCGATCGAGTTGCGAGCAATTCTCCCATCGGTTGTAAGGATTGGAGATTTTGACCCCAACCGTGGAGCATTACCAGGGGATGACCGTTGTTACCGAGTTGAATACTATTTAATTCCACTTGAGTCATTGCACCACTTTTGCCTGTTCCTCAGCTTAAACTATCATCGATCGGTACCGACATAAAGCCCAATCTCCGCAAAGATGACAGATTCACAGCTAAATATGGGTACGATAGGAGCGATCGATCTCACAGTAACGATCTAAATCTCTGGGTACGATAGGGTACAAGTCTGAATTTTAATTCTATATTCTTACCTAGATTTTAATCTCATGTTTATCGTTGCAGCTTACTACTATTCGCAGATCGAAGAGTTCGATCTAGTTAGATTAGCCTCTCCGCAGCAAAACGACTGGCGGTAATTATCTATTCAGTAATAGCTACGGAGGCTAACTATGTTTGCGGTTGGGAAAAAAGTTGGGAGTGGCGTCGAGCAAATTATCTACGAACATTTTATCCATGTCGTCAGAACTGAGACACCATCAAAAGTCTTAGAAAGATTTCGGACATTATTTATCGAGGGTGTCAACTACAGTGACAGCCGGATTTTGGCAACGATCGAATCATTAGCATTTGAAAGAACTGCCGAGCAAAGCTTTCCCTTAATTATCAACCGTTGTTGCTATATTATCGTCAACTATTGGCAAATGCAGCCTGGTGGACACGTTCCCGTGGCGACTCTAGTGGGAATGCTCGAACATCTCCATGATGTGCGCATGACGTACTCACGAGTCGTGCGGCGGTTGCGCCAATTGCTACATATTTATCTCCAGAGTGATGACTATCCCAAACTCAAACGTTTAAACTTTGTCCTCAATGGCGATATCAGCACTAAAAATACGATCGCCGAGCGACCATTAGGGACATTAATTAATCGCTATCCCTATTTGTACGAGCATTCACTCGTATCTGAAGAACGCACTTTTGAAAATGTCGAAACCATCAAGCGGGTGCAGCGAGATCTCCGCCGCGAACAAGAAATAAATCTATCGCACTATCTCACCTATCAAGTCAGACGATCGCGGATCAAAGCTCAATTGGGTCGGGAGGCTGCGGATAATTTACCTACGGTGGTAAATCCGACTTTATTATCTACTAAAGAATTGGGGATGGCCTTCGGTCACTTTGCTGGTAAAGCCGAAGGCGATGCAACCTATCAGGATTTGTCGCGGGGATTTGTCTCTCATCTAGAGATGCAACCGATCGTCAAAACATTTAAAGGCGATCTATTCGATTATATTGTGTCTGGAGTCAACCCCAGTTATGGTAAGCGTAGTTTCAACGATCGCTTATACAAAGCCATCTATAGTATTTCACCCGATCGTGATTATCAACGTCTCGATGAAATCGGGTTGCTGAGAGTTTGCACTCATGTCCTCAATCATTTGGTGATCGAAAGTCCGAGCAATCCCCAGCATTTTGTGTTCATGGATATGATTAATAATTTAGGATCGGTGTTTACTACTGGATTATTACTCAAAGTCGTTTTGATCTGTCAAAAGGTTAAACCACTACTCGAAAGCCGATTGTCAATTTTGTTCAATCACTATGAATCGTCCCAGTGTAAAGGTGTCCCCTGGCTGGTAAAATCTCTCGAAAATTGGAACGTCGCTGGAGCCATCCACTTTGGTAAAGTCGATGCTTCGGCACTGAATTTCTTGCAATCGATCGGTGAATAATTGCTTTATCAATCTGCAAAACTTTGATGCAATTCTTCTGCTACCCGCTTCAACCGTCTTAATTGAGCTTCCATATCAGCTTTCGTCCATTTTGCCGCAAATCGATCGAATCCCCAAGCGATCGTCCGGTTAGGAATATTAAATTCAAATTGATTGATCAGTCGGGTACCGCGCTCGTTGGGTTCGCATTCCCACCGATCTTTACCTTGGAAAAATCCATCGAATTTCCAAACAATTAAGCCAGGTTCGCGGGCGATTACCACATTTTTCAATGTCGGTTTGATCACTGGAATCTGGATCGTAAATTTACTTTTACTGCCGATACTAGTCGTCCAAGTCCCTATCGGTTCGCACTTGAGGATCGGATTGAGCCATCGCTGCATCAAGTCTAATTCCGTGATACATTTATCTACCGCTGTCGCGCTGGCTTTAATCTGAATTGATTGTTCAAAAATCGGCATTGAAGGGAGTTGGGGGTTGGGAGCGGGGAGTTGCGACTGAAATCACGCGGAGGTTCCCTCCGCATGTGTTTCAGTCAAGACAGGGAGTGGGGAGCGGGGAGCGGGGAGTAAAAAGGACGCTTGCGTCCCAATGTCTAAACCCTAAACCCTAAACCCTAAAACCTAAATTCTAAAGCCTAAAGCCCAAAGCCTAAAACCTAAAGCCTAGTACCTAATTCTTGTTTGATCCGATCGACGATCGAGTGTTTATCAATAGTAACAAGAATTCGATCGATGACAGATTTGGGGCTACCATCACCCCACGAGGCACCATTAGCTAAGTAAGTTTTGGTAACTTGGCCGATTGCATAGGTGGATACTCCAGCAATACTAGCCTGAGTCAGAGCCACCGCAGTGTAGGGCGCGATACTCATGCCCCCGGTTGCGGGTGCGAAGATCGCCAGCAAGCCTTTGATACCGCTCAATCCCAATTTTGCTGCCACTTCACTAACTGTCAAACCACCCATCGCCATCGCAATGCTCTGCAGGAGTTTCAGCGCACCCGATCTGGTCATCGACATCCCGTAAAATTGTGATAAGCGGATAATCATCGCGATATCGATCGCCGCACCACCAATGATATCCGCTGCTGTAAAGGGGTTGAGGGCAATCGCGATCGCTTTAGACATCACAAATTGCCAGATCAGATCGTTAGCAGCTTCATCGCGACGATCCATCTTGCGATCGATTAATTGTTTCTGGATGCGATCGGCTGCTAGCATCGCATTGAGGGCAGCCAGAGATTTGCCCTCCCGCTGGAGGATTTCCACGATTCGCCACTTCAGTGCGGCGATTTCCGGTACCCCAGAATGATAACTGACGCCCATCGTCCCATCTTCCCGGCGATCTGCTCGCAGCACCTGGGGCGCAGCAGCCACCATGATAATCTCGTCGGGACTGAGAATTTCTTTGACACGCTCGTCGCGGATTTTGGCATAAATGGCCAGCTTATCGGCATCCGGAAACTGATCGACTTTGTTAAATACTAGTAACATCGGTTTACCAGCAGTTCTTAACTGTGACAGGGTTTTGAGTTCGAGTTCGGTAATATCGCCAGCAAT
>NZ_JANNDR010000551.1:0-2198 GCF_031378165.1 Chamaesiphon sp. OTE_75_metabat_556 | reverse complement strand
CGCGACATTTTCCGGCACGTCGATATGCACCGCACCGGGCTTTTCTGACTGGGCGATGTGGAAGGCTTTGCGGACAATTTCGGCGGTACTATTGGGTTGGACGATTTGCTTGCTCCACTTGGTAATCGGTGCAAACATCGCTACCAAGTCTAGATATTGATGGGATAAGATGTGCATTCGATCGGTACTCACCTGTCCGGTAATGGCAATCAGCGGTGCCCCATCTAGATTAGCATCGGCGACCCCCGTCATCAGATTGGTTGCACCTGGCCCCAAGGTGGACAGACAGACCCCTGCTTGTCCGGTTAAGCGACCGTATACGTCTGCCATAAAAGCGGCTCCCTGTTCGTGGCGACAGGTCACAAATTGAATCGTAGAACCTTTGAGTGCTTCGAGGATGTGGAGATTTTCTTCCCCTGGGAGTCCAAAAATATACTTCACGCCTTCGTTTTCCAGACATTGCACCAATAATTCTGCCGTATTCATAAACTCAAGCCATTTTGGATTGTGGATTGTGGATTGTCAGGATTGCGCTAATGGTTTGAATCTGGTGCAGCTGGGCGAGGATTAAACTCTGGCGATAGCAACTAGCTAATAATTCTGGCTCGCTGGCATACCCACCCCTCCAAATCGGGCCGCTCGTCATGCGCTTCGCTCCTAAATTTGTTGATGGGTTGGAGACGTTATCGCAAAAAATATCGACTACATCGAGCGGAATATTAATTTATCTTGCTCACGTAATCGATATTTGTAGATCGATAAATAATCGACAATTTAGATAGAAAACTAATTAATCGTTCGTGTTTAGTTGCTGGAATTCTTGAGTTTTTTTCTCATTCGTAATGCAGCAGTACCGCCGACGGCCGTACCGATAATTGTAAATGGTTCGGGTACTGCTTGCGATCCTCCAGTAATAGTAGCGATCGAGGTCAAGCCCGATTGAGACGAAGCTACTGTGTTAGCGATTGTCAATCCGACAGCCTCACCAGTACCCGCGCCACTACATGCAGCATTTTCAATACACCAGAAATTTTGGCCAGATCCAATATTAGGATTTTGAAAAAGAACAAAATCGCTATTGCTACTAACAAAATCAAATAGTAGGTCTGTAGCTGTTGCACTAAAAGAGTTACCGTCAATACGCAGTTGAGAATTAGCTCCGCTCAATGGACCTAATAAATTGAAAGTGCCAGTACCATCATTTAAAAGCAAGTTCCAATTTGTAATATTGCTTTGTGAAAGTGTACCGATCGTATCATCGGTATCGATAGTGCCAGTTACACTACCACTGCCAATGCTACGGTTGAGATTAAAAGTAGCAGCTTGCCCGACCGATGCAGACAACACTACTAAGGAGAGCGCGGTAGTAACAGTCGATAATGTTTTGAGCATGTTGTAATTCACCTTAAAATAGAGGATTCGGGGTAATCGGAAGGTTTCAGATTTGTGAACCGAGCTTTTGAGATTTGCCACAGCAGGTTGTTGGGCTTGCTAAATCTCATCAGGTACTTGGCAAGGATGTTGAGCCACATATTGTAGCCATAATTAACTATACCCCTCTTGTCTACTAGAATATAGATCGACAGATCGTTCGTCGTCATTAAAAATTGGAGTGTTTGCAGCTAGCTAAAAAACAGGGCACTCCTTCAGTACTCGATTTTTGGCAATCGAATCTCTCAAAAGTGTCGTAGTCCAAACAAACTCTATCTATCGTTATTGTTTGTCAAATTGGCTTACTTAATCCAGATAGTTTTGATGTTGACAAATTCTAGAATGCCAGGTCGTCCGAGTTCGCGACCGTAACCCGATCGCTTAATGCCGCCAAAGGGCAGGCGCGGATCGGATTTGACCATGCCATTGATAAACACCGAACCCGCTGCTAATTCACGAATTAGGCGGTCTTGTTCTGTGGCATCCTGCGTCCAGACACTCGCGCCCAAACCAAAGGGACTGTCATTCGCTAGCGCGATCGCGGCATCCAAATCGGGTACTGTAAATAGCAACGCCACGGGGCCGAAGAATTCATCGCGGAAGGCCGGGTTGCCGGGGGCGATGTCGGTGAGGATCGTGGGCTGCATGAACCAGCCGGGGCGGTCGATGCGTTTGCCGCCCAGCAGCAGCTTGGCACCGCCCTTGACGGCGGCATCGACCTGCGCCAGCAGTTGCAGCAGCGCCGCTTCAGTGGACAGCGGGCCGAG
>NZ_JANNDR010000540.1:0-7513 GCF_031378165.1 Chamaesiphon sp. OTE_75_metabat_556 | reverse complement strand
ATCACGCGGAGGTTTCCTCCGCATGTGTTTGGGTCAAGACGCGTCCCGCCTCCTCAACGGGGGGACTGGGGGTCGGAGCGATGCGCGCTCGTTGGGTTCCCCAACGGTTTAGCGCATCAAGACAACCCCCAGATCCGGGTTTTGTCCACACAAATAAAATCCGCAGCCCACAAGTATATACCGCCTACCGATTGGCTTTTCACCAGCATTTAACGACGATTATTAACCCGTTGGCGTAGCCTCTCCCCCAGGAGAAACTGACGTTCAACTAGGATTGCTATGGAACCGCTCGATATTTAATTGCGGTAATCCGGATCGAGCCAGCACCGTGGCAAATCCTCACCCGAAGCAAAGGTGAGATCCTGCTTGACAAATTGTGCGGGATCTTGCTCTTCCTCGCCTTCTTGAATTCTGCCCTCAATCTCATTCTTGAGTGGATTGAAAAGAGCTTCGAGATCTTGAATTTCGATTAAGGTTGCCGATTTTTTTGCTTGGAGAAACATCTTCAATTATGGGTGAGAGAATAGGTTGATATTGGGGCTAAATTACTAGTTGTGCCAAACTTAATGTTCAGACAGCGCGCCGATTGAATCGAGCAATCTGTTGGCGGAGATCGCTAATTGCAGTTTGAATCTCGATCGGTTGCCAGCGCAGCGGACTATATTTTTGCTGATGCTGGGTGACACGCTCCCACAGTCGGCCAAATGTAGGCGATCGATCGAATTCAGCCAGCAGCCACACATCAGAAACGCCAAGCTTGCTGGCGAGTTGCTCTAGTTCTGGGTGGGCAACCTGGTAGCCAGCCCAGAGCTGGTGCCACAGAGCGCGGAGCTTGCGCCGCGCCCCAAACCGATCGACAATTGCAGCGACTGGCTCGACCTTCACAGCGGCATCGCCGGACATCTGCGCCCATTTGCTCAATTGGCTGGCGAGTCCGACTGGCGATCTGCCAGTGGCTCTAGCCGATGTCGTGACGCGGACGAGGGGACTATGCCGAAACCGCGCGTCTACCCGCAGCAACGACTGATAAAAAGCTTCATCCTCTGGCGTGCGCACTGATGGCAGCCCACCAGCTTTGGCGTAAATTTCAGCAGTGACAGCCAGACTGGCACCATAGTGCTGAAAGTGACGCGGGAGAGGATCGCACGGATCGGGGTCGAGATGAGACTCCATCTGGGCGATCGACGATCGATACCCAACTTCTTGCAAAAAGCACGTTCGCGCCTGTGAAGATAGCTGATGGCGGCTGTGGTGATCGGTCAATATTCTACCGCCGACTGCATCGACGCCATGATTTATCTCTTGGATGGTCGCGGCAATCCAGGTTTTGGCGACCTTGGTATCCCCATCTGTAGAAGCAATAATCCCGCGCCTGCGTCCCAGGCTCATCAGGCGATCGTATGCCTCATCCATCAATAGCTTGCGGACGTAGCCGATATAAGCTTTCGCTGGTGGTAGGGTTAGCTCGGCCACATGTAAAACTAACCAAGGATGTGTCGCCGCAAACTGCCGTGCGATTGCCGCCGACTCATCGGTGCAGTTATTGGCCAATACGATAATCTCGTAACGCTGGCAGTCCAGCGGCAGACCGTTGAAGGATGCTTGGGCTGCTAGTGCTGCCAGTGTCTCTGGCAGGTTCTGTGCTTCATCTTTGACAGGGACGATCGCGCTAAATTCGCATTCAGGTAAGGGCGGGGTCACAATTAATGACTGACGATCGCGGCGATCGCCAACAATTTGAAGCATCATATCTTTCTCAAGATTTCTGCGTTAATTTAGCTATTTTTCCGCATGGTATCTTGAAGGTCGTCTGCCCGATCCACGGCTTTTTGCTTGGTATTTTCGATTGATGTTTTAACATCTTCTGTGAAGTTATTAGTATTTTCTTTGAGGTTGCTATATCCTCTTTTCGTCCCCTTAGCTACATCATCAGCGGTTTCTTGAGCCGATCGATTCACCTGCTTTGCGGTATCTTCAATCCGTTCGGGCACACCCTTTTGATTCAATTGTTTACCAAGTTGCTTGAAGGGATTCGTGCCATCTCGTTGCAGTTTGTCAGTTTTATCGATCAGCCGCTCGGCTTTGGCTTTGGCTGCCGATGTGTCCATCCGAGGATCGACGTCGCTATAATTATTCATCCCACCTTCAGCCGGAGCGATCGGTTTGTACAATTCCGTCACTTTACCTGGTGCGGGATTATTTGAATTAGTCAGCGGATCTACTTTGGCAGTCGAATTTCCACTGCTACAGGCAGTTGTAGTAACTAATAAGATGACCGCGAAAAAACTTAAGGCTGCTTTTACAAGTGATTTAAATTTAAAAGGTAGATTTGGCTGGTTCGCCGATCGAATTAGATTAACCATTGCTTTCAAAATTCATATTCACTACCAGGCCATCATATCCATTTTTACCCGCTCTTTTCCAGCTTCTAAAGACAGACTCCTAACTCGACCAAAAGATAGATCTTCACACAAAAATAGGCACCAATAATTGCTGAATTATTGCTACCTATTCCTGAGTTTTGGCTGTTGTCGATCGTTCAAACTTAGTTATCGAGCTTCCGTACCTTGATTGGGCGCACCTTCCATCGTGGGATCGTCAACAGCGGCTGATTCTGGATCTGAGCCAGCTTTGACATCTGATTTCATCGCCCCCGAACCAGTACGGCGGGTGGCTGGCTCGATCGTGGTTTGTTTGCCGCCAGATGCAGCGGTAGATTGGGATTTTTTGGTAGGTGCGGCGGTTTCTTGCAGTTCGTGCAATCCAAAATTATTGGTATTGACGCCAGCATAATTTACTTTCTCAAACCGGACGATGACTGGATATTTAATGCCGCTCTTATCCATTGCCGCAACTACCCCCTCCTCGCGAAACCAGTAAGATTCTGGTCTGAGTATCCGCACTTTAGAACCACGTTCGATCGTCATCAGATTGTCCTCGCTAGTATTCAGCTCGATATCTTTTGGGTGTGAAGCTGTGGCAATAGTAGCAACTAGGTGAGCGATCGCGTATCTATCTCTTGGCAGATAAACATGCTGTGGGGCTGAGATAGGTAGGGGCAATTCATGAATTGCCCCTATCTATCTCAGCCCCTACCTATAACTAAGTTCTAATTACAATAAGTCTCGACGCAACGGACAAACATCTCAACCCCAGTCGAAAGTGCGGTTTCATCGAAATCAAAACGGGGGTGATGATGGGGATATGCCAGCGCGAGATCGGGGTTAGCCGAACCCACAAAGAAATAACATCCGGGCACCTGTTGTAGGAAAAAAGACATGTCCTCACCACCCATCGTTTGACACTCAGGTACGACACCCAGTGGTGTTTCGACCAACTCTATGGCGACCGATCTGACGAGTTCGGTCATCTGAGGATCGTTGACTAAGGGTGGATAAAATTTGAGATAGTCCAACTGATAAGTCGCCCCCTGACTGGCACAGATGCCAGCCACGATCGCTTCGATCCGCTGGTGAAAAAAGTCGGCCAGATTGGGATTAAAGTATCGGACAGTACCCGCTAAACTCGCGGTATCGGCAATCACGTTGCGAGCCGTCCCCGCATGAAACTCACCCACTGTCACCACGGCCGAATCGATTGGATTGACATTCCGTGAGACGATCGTTTGCAGCGCATTGACAATTTGACTGGCGACGACGATCGAATCGACAGTTTGGTGGGGCATGGCACCATGTCCGCCTTTCCCTTGGATCTTGAGCGAAAACCTCTCTACGGCTGCCATCAAGGCTCCACTCCGCACGCCAATCGTCCCCAATGGTAAATTATTCCACAGATGCAGGCCGACGATTGCATCGACATCGGGATTGGTGAGGACACCCGCCTCGATCATCGGTTTGGCACCACCAGGGCCTTCCTCCGCCGGCTGGAAGATAATTTTGACCGTGCCTGCAAAGTCATTTTGATGCTGGGACAGGTAATAAGCTGTTGTTAAGGCGATCGCCACATGTCCATCATGGCCGCAAGCGTGCATGACCCCGTCATGCTGAGACTTGTAGGGGACATCATTAGCTTCTTGAATCGGCAACGCATCCATATCTGCCCGAATTGCCAGCGTCTTCAGCCGAAAACTGGTCTTGCGCCCCTGAATTATCGCGACAATGCCTGTTGCGGCGATGCCCGTTTGATGGGGAATCCCCCATTCCGTCAGCTTTTGGGCGATCGCTGCGGCTGTCAGTCGTTCTTTAAATCCGAGTTCCGGCTGTTGGTGGAGTTGCCGCCGGAGGGCGACGAGCTGCGGCTGTAGAGCTTGGATACTCGATCGAATCTTTTCTGGATGAATGGGTTGAGTGGGCGCGTTGGTGGCAAACATGCGGTCGTGGGTGTGAATGAGCCGATGATTCTAATTTTAACGCTGCACCTAGTTAGTTATCCAAATCTGTCAAGATCGCACAAATTTTCGCTATAATTGACGAAAGCAGATCGGAAGTCCGCTGACGATCTTCGTAATTGTCGGACAACAATACAGTTCTTAGCCAGATTGGCTCAACTAAACCAAAACATTTAAGATCTCATGTACTTATCCAGTTGGCATCGATTTAGAATCTAGCAAGTAATAGTGCCCTATTAAGGGTAATAGATCGGTCGATGCTTACTCACTTTCCAAGATTAGATTACTCAATATTCGATCGATTTGCTCGCTGCTCGCAATCGCGAGCTTGACCGGATCGGCAGTAATAAAAGCGGGTAAGCTGCGGTCTATAACTCAGACCATTAGGCCATGCCATAACTCCGGCAATCCCTGCACCTAAGTATGAATCAACACTAGTTTTAGATATTTACCCATGCAAAATCCAACCTCAGATCGGGATATCCAAAGCCTTGAAAGTATCATGGATGCAAATATCCTCGGCGATACGAATATCAACTACTCGAAGATCTTGATTACGCCCAAAGAACTTAAGGAAAAATTACCCCTATCCCCCGAATTAGAACAACGCATCGTTGAGTATCGCAACCAGATCCAAAAAATCTTAGATTTTCAAGACAATCGTAAATTCATCGTCGTCGGCCCCTGTTCGATTCATGATGTCAAAGCCGCCGAAGAATACGCTCACAAACTCAAAGATTTAGCCGATCGCGTCCAAGATAAACTCCTGCTGATCATGCGAGTTTATTTCGAGAAACCCCGCACCACCGTCGGTTGGAAAGGGTTGATCAACGACCCAGATATGAATGAGTCTTTCGATGTCGAAAAAGGCTTGTATACTGGCCGAAATCTGCTGCTGAAAATCACCGAAATTGGCTTGCCCACCGCCACCGAAGCCCTCGACCCGATCGTCCCCCAATACCTCGACGAATTGATTTCCTGGGCGGCAATCGGTGCCCGCACCACCGAATCCCAAACTCACCGCGAAATGGCCAGCGGTCTATCGATGCCGGTCGGTTTCAAGAATGGTACCGATGGCAGCGTCAAGGTGGCCTTAAACGCCCTCCAATCGGCCAAACAACCACACAACTTTCTCGGTATCAACAAGCAAGGACAAGTCAGCGTTTTTCAAACTAGAGGCAATGCTTACGGACACATCATCTTACGTGGTGGTGAAGGCAAACCCAACTACGATCCCATCAGCGTTCAAGCCGCCGAAACCGAACTCAAGAAAGCCAGTTTACCACCGCGCATCGTCGTCGATTGCAGTCACGGCAATTCTAATAAAGATTATCGCCTTCAACCGATCGTCTTTGAAAGCACGATCCAACAAATCGTCAATGGCAATACCTCAATGGTGGGGATGATGTTGGAATCCAATCTCCACGAAGGCGGACAATCGATCCCTGAAGATCTATCTCAGCTCAAATACGGAGTTTCGGTCACGGATAAATGTATCAATTGGGCAGATACCGAACGGATTATTATGGCAGCATTCGATCGACTATAGATAACATATTTCCTGTCTTAGATCGGCCAGATCCCCGACTTCTTGAAGAAGTCGGGGATTTTTGATCGAGCGCATCAGTTCAGAAAATCCTCCTAATTTAATTTAGATCGAGATCGATCGGCTGAGTTTCTTTACTTTATCTATATTTTGTCTATGAGCATTACCACTCTAATTTTTTCGATCTCTGCTTAGTTCAAATAGCTGAGAGACTATCGGTCATTATGACGATGAGTTGGGTAGCAGGTGACTGTTAGATTGAGTGTGTTGAAGACAGACAAGCCTTCCCATCACCCAATTCCCAGCCTGCTATGTATTACTCTAACGATCTATCTCAAGCAACTTCTAAAAAACAATTCAACCGGTTCGATCTAGTTGGTAGAAGAGTCTTAGATATCATTTGTGGGTTAATTGTCGCCGCAATTTTTGTAGTAGTCTTTCCCTTTGTCGCGATCGCGATTAAACTCGATAGTCCTGGCGCAATTTTCTACAAACAAGAGCGGGTTGGTTTGAATGGTGCTAAATTCACGATCTACAAATTACGTTCGATGGTTCAAAATGCCGAGCGTAACGGTCAAGCACAATGGGCAGTTAAAGGGGATAGCCGAATTACTAAAGTCGGCAACTTTATTCGCAAGACTCGCCTCGATGAATTACCCCAAGTTATCAACGTCTTAAACGGGGAAATGAGCATGGTTGGCCCTCGTCCCGAACGCCAACAGTTCATGGATAAACTCGAAGCACAAATTCCTAGCTTCAGCAAGAGATTAGCTGTCAAGCCAGGATTAACTGGTTGGGCACAGGTAAACTACGGCTACGGCAGTACTGTCGAAGATGCTAAGGTTAAGCTCAATTACGACCTCTACTATTGCAAACATCAGTCGCTGGCGTTAAATTTTAAGATTCTGCTGCGGACATTTGCGGTGGTTCTCAAAATGCAAGGACAGTAACTATCGATCTGTTACTCAAGATCGAGATGAGCTAAGATGATCTTGAGATGAAGTTATTTCTGTACTGAGCCAAGGACATCAACATGGTACTAGCAGAGTCTAAAACAGTTAGCTTTGATGATTTTATTGCCTGGTTGCCAGAGCGGTCTGCGTATCGCTACGAACTGAGAGATGGAGAAATTCTCGAAATGCCCAAACCACGCGGTAAACATTCAGAACTAGCTGGTTCGATCTCCGGTCAACTATATCTAGAAGTTACCCGATTGGGATTACAATACTCAATTCCGCGAGAATCGATCGTCAAGTCGATCGATGGTACGTCTGGTTACGAGCCAGATGTCATCGTCTTGGACAAATAACTGCTAGCTCAGGAACCACGCTGGGAGACGGAATCGATTATTACTCAAGGCAGTTCGGTAAAATTAGCGATTCTCTTGCAGAGAGGCTACGCCAACGAAGTAGTATCGACTAATTGGCAAGATGACTATGCCATCAAACAGATTGCCTACCAAGCATTGGGTATTCAAGAATATTGGATTGTCGATTATTTAGGCTTGGGCGGACGGAATTTTATCGGCTATCCAAAACAACCCACGATTTCAGTATATTATTTAGTCGATGGCGAATACGACCTACATCAATTTAGAAGCAGCGAGATGATTAAGTCGC
>NZ_JANNDR010000532.1:0-2849 GCF_031378165.1 Chamaesiphon sp. OTE_75_metabat_556 | reverse complement strand
GAAAGATCGGATCTTGAATACTCTCCCACGCGATCGATAACAGACTCCGAGCTTGAGTTGAGGGAAGTTCATTATAGCCATCGCGATCGAGCTTGGCAATTGCATCTCGCTCGGATAAGCCAGCCACGGGATCGCGATCGGACTGTTTAGATTCTAGCCGAATGACTGGAGAAACCATAAGTCTGTTGCCTCAACTAAATTAGTCACTTTCATTCTGAGAAGCGATCCTTGTTTGCTGAACTCTGCGATTAGTAACCCCCAGTCCTGCGACGTTCGGCTGCTGCTCTCGATCTGATTTGGGTTCTAAAACCACTCCGCTGCAATCTACGGGCAGCACGTTCGGCATCAGGACGCTCGGCATGGAAACCTTCTAAAGTCCATTTGCGGTCGCGGCGACTGCGGTAATGAACCGTATAGCCACGTTGATAGCTGGGACGACCTTGGGAGATTGGCAAATTTATTTCACCTTCAAAATTCTGGCTAACTGATTGTGAATTCAGTACATTTGCTTCACAGGGCATCGTCACTAAAAACCCCGTAGATACCAATGAGATAATAACGATCTTGTTCATAAAAAATATCTAGTCGATCGCGAATTGAGATCCAGTGCCGCAAACGCGATCGTCACCTAATTTGTTGGCGAATGTTCCTTAGCAAAATACTGTCGAACCTTTGCAGAAATCTGAGGATTTGTCATTTTGTCAACTGTTTCAATCCCGACAATATGTCCGCCGAGGTGATTTTTTTCGAGCTGTTCTTTTGGTTCGCCCTTTGCTTCACCTGACCCAAAGATGAGAATAGACTCAGCATCCCGAATAGCTGTAATGACAGCAGCATAGTAAATATTCAGATGTTGCATAAAATCTCTTTGACGGCGTTGGCAAAGCCTCTCGCTTGCGAGAATCGTCAGCAGGTACCTGAACTACTTCATAATCACCCTCAAGTGGTCGGTCGCCAGCACGCTGAAGCTGTTTTTCTACTCCCGATACTATCTCCTCAATCTTTTCCCCTTGCTCGGTAATAGCTACCACAATAGCCTTCCGATGGTCGATCCATAGCCCTACGTTAGTACTCATCGAGTATCTCCTTACTATTCTGTAAAAAAGGGAATATATTCTAGAATTACGAGTCTAGAATTTTTTAGTCTTTATGACAATTTTAACTACAAATCTTATTATCCCATTATACTTAAAGCTACTTGAAAATAAAACTCTCTATAAGCAGATTTCAATTGTCATTTTTTTCAAGTATAATGCTTGCATTTCAACAGAGATGAAATTGACAATTCTAGTACTAAAGACAAACTTTATTTTATAAAATATTAACGATTCAATTATTCTTGGGAATTATAAGATTGAGCCGATCGATTTGCTATTCACAGCAAAGATTATATATGTCGCCATTGCCTGTATTTGATGACCAGTTGCTGCAAGATTTTATGAACGGATTCTACGGATATGGCAACTATTCCGGCGATTATTGGTTTGTCGGGATGGAAGAAGGTGGCGGGAACTCATTTGAGAATATCGACCAACGACTTCAAGATTGGAATCATCGAAATCGGCTTGAACTCGAAGATATTGTTGACTACCATGCCAAAATAGGAGCAGAACAGTACTTTGGTATACACGCAAAACTCCAGCCGACATGGAACCGCCTGATTCGGCTTGCATTGAGTGCCGATGGGCAGGACATTATTCACAAGGAACAAGTCCGTGCTTATCAACAAGAGCATCTAGGGCGACATACCAGCAACAATTGTCTGGTAGAACTACTTCCACTTCCATCACCGTCATTAGGACATTGGTTGTATGCACAACACTCAAACTTGCCATGCCTAAGAAGTAGAGACGTTTATATGACCTGCTACGCTCAACGTCGGACAACGCATCTACAAGAACGTATTCAAAAGTTCAAGCCAAAAGCTGTTATTTTTTATAGTGTAAATCCTGCTTACATCTCTTGCTGGAAGTCAATTGCAGGTGTTGAGTTTAACGAACAGTTTATCGTTGGCGATCGGATGTACATTGGTAGAAATAAACAAACAGTATTTGCTATCGTTCGCCATCCTGTTGCACGAGGTGTAAAAAATGAATATTTCCACCAAGTGGGTAAAATTATCGATCGACATCGCGTCGAACCAATGCTTGAATATCGGTTCGTAATCCGTTAATTTCTGCTTGCAATGCTTTAATCGATTTTGCACTCGCTAATTCTGCGTCATCACTCTCGGCATCTCGATCGATAAAAAATGTGGCTAAAGTTGCTGTCAAATAACCAAATACCACCACTGCATACAACGCCAGAAAAAAGCAGAGGATTCGCCCTTCCGCTGTTTTTGGAAAGTAGTCAGATCCAATCGTCGTCATCACCATTGCTGTCCACCACAACGCAATGCCGTAGTCAGTAATAATGCCGCTAGGAACTTCGCGCTCGAACGCATACATGCCAGCCGATCCAATCAGGGTAACAATTACAGTTAATCCCACCACGTAACCAAAGCCGCGCCGCTGAACGCTGGCACCGAATAAGCGCATTCCTCGGTTGGTACCGATCGTGATGCGTAGTAATTGAAATCCTCGCACCGCATGAACCGATCCCCAGGGCTGAATGACTCGCATTATCCGAAAAACTCGCAATGCTGGAATCAGCAGTGAGAGAGCGATTAGCCAGTGGTGTTTGATGTAGAAAAGTTTGCGTGGCGCGAGGATAAATTTGATACTAAAGTCGAGGATAAAAGCGATCCAAATGGTCGTCCCAATGGCTTCTAAGATTGGAGTCAGCCCCCAAACTAGCTCGATAATAAACAATCCTAACCAAGCAAAACTCAGCACCAACATCGGCGTTTC
>NZ_JANNDR010000524.1:0-8241 GCF_031378165.1 Chamaesiphon sp. OTE_75_metabat_556 | reverse complement strand
GGGTTGCAGGGCGACGGGGTTACTTTTTTGGGTGGCTTCGAGATATTCCAATAGGCCGCCAGCAGCTCGGACAGCGAGGGGAAATGGCGTACACCCCAAAGATTCTAGCGATCGCATCTTAAACGTATCCAAGAGCCGTTGCTTGGCTTCTGGCAGGGTAAATGGTGCCAGCGGGCGCATCGCATAGCAGAAGCAATTGGGCAAATTGGTGGGGAGTAAGTCGGAGGTTTCGCCAGGACGCAGCAGGCGATTGAGATCCGGTGCAGCGATCGGAATCAGGATTTCGGGCGGTTGGAGCCGCATTAGTTCTTGGGTGAGCACTTCTAAATCGGTGCTCTGGGTGGTGAGAAATTCACCCGTCGAGATATCTGTGTAGGCTAACCCCCAATTATCACCCACCAGGACGATCGCGGCCAGGAAATTATTGCGCCGTGATTGGAGCATTTCTTCTTCCTGAATCGTGCCGGGAGTCAGGACGCGGACGACTTCGCGCCGGACGAGATTACTTCCAGATGCAGCGGATTCGGCGGCGGTTTCCATCTGATCGCATAAGGCGATCGCGTAACCTTTTTCGACTAGCATGGCACAATAGCGATCGACCGCATGATGCGGTACGCCAGTCATCGGCACGCGCCCGATTTCTCTACCGCCCTCTTTACTCGTCAGGACGAGTTCGAGTTCCCGCGCGATCGTAATCGCATCCTGAAAAAATGTCTCAAAGAAGTCCCCACACCGATATAACAGCAGCGCGTGGGGATATTGCTCCTTGACCTCGACGTAATGCTGGTACATCGGCGAGAGCTTGGTGCGATCAAGTAAGCGATAATCGGCGTTGCGAATCTGACTCTGAGTCTGACTGGTGCGAATTCCAGTCAAATCGGGGGTGCTATCGGTCATGGATGGGCGAATAGTGCGAGACTTTAATCCCTATTTTAACGTAGTTGGAAGAACACTCTTGCTATCTAACGGTATCTCGATCGTACCAAATAAACGATCGTTGCATTGCAATGGTAATTATCTCAACATCTTACGGTACTATAGAAACATCGAACTGCTTCAATACAACATTCTAAAATTTAAAATAAACTAGACATATTTCTTGCTACAGCGTATCTTAAAACATGACTATAGATACACTTAATAAGAGACCACTGATAGAGGCAATTTGTGAGATTAGATGGGAATTTCAAAATGAAAGTTCAATCGACAACCCTAACAAACAAATTTCATTAGCTAATTTATTGGAAAAGGTACAGAGTAGCTATCCTGTATATGAAGCTATATCAATGCCACTTTTTCCTTTACCTGGTATTTCAGTTTCTGTTATGGAAGGATTCCCGTTACATCGTTTTAGAGTAGCTATCGAACAATGGCCGCTTGTTCAAGTAGGGGTGGGTATTGTGACTATAAATGAAACGGAAAAATACACCTGGGAGAATTTTTCAACTAGAGTCATGAAAGTGATTCAGCAAGTTATAGAGTCCCATTCTCAAAAGGGGAAAATTAAAATAACTAGTTTGGTACTGAAATACGTAGATGCTTTGGATTTAAACATCGAATCACAGAATATATATGATTTTCTCAGAGAAAAGCTAAATTTTGGAATTGCTATAAACCCTCGATTAGTGAGTGACCGTTTTCTCTCTGATATGCCGTCTGATTTCAATATGTCTGTTTCCTATAATTTAAAAACATCTGACTTATTAAACTTCAAGATTTTGCGAGGACAAAAAAGAGATAGTCAAAATATTTTTGCAGTAGAAGCACTTATTCTGGAAACTACGGTTATTAGCACTAAGCATATACAATCTGATTCTATCGAAGAATCAGCGAAAGAATGGCTAGAAGAAGCTCATAATATTACGCATGATTGGTTTTTTACTCTAGTTGATGGTGATTTATTGGAGACTTTTAAATGACATATACAGCTTATCAACCAATTGAACAGGTAAAAACAGCTTCACCATCTCTCAATCCCAGACGAGATGATTATTTATCACCTCTTATAGACTCATTAAAATTAATAACTACTGTTCCCAAACTTAATCCTTGTATTAATGGGAGTCCTTTCTTAATAACAAACAATAAGACAACTAGTACTGACAAGCGTCAACCTATCAACTAAATTACATCGTATTTTGCAAAAGAATACTTGCTAAATGTTGACGAAGGTATAGCTGATTACTTACAGGAAAAGCCTCACTTGATACTTGTCTTACTTAAGTTGCTACCGATTACAGCTAATTGTTTTAAAGGTGATAATTTACAACTCACAATTATTAAAGATCCAGAAAACTTTACTCTGGACAAGTTTGCCATTGTTGTGAATACTCGGCTACATTCAGATACGGCATTCATAAAGCTGCAAGAATTAGACGATCGGTGCTTTCAAGCTCGTATTCCAAACGATATACTTGTTCATGTCGAATTTTTCTAACTTTAATTGGAATGATTATTTTGAGTTGTCGCTGAATCTAGCAGGCATAAGTGACATCAGTGAATGCTCAAAAATCACAGAAAGTAGCCATGGCAAATCGAATGCTTGTTTGCGAGCATCGATCAGTCGGGCTTATTATGCAGCTTTTTGTATTGCTAGAAACTATTTAAGAGATGAGTTAGACGATCCTCGATTGAAAAGACAGAATAATGATGTCAATGTTCATAAGTATGTATCTGATGAATTAAGTAATTCTCCGAATAGGAATTTGAGCAAAGCAGGTAAAGATCTTAGCCGGCTGAGGATCAATAGGAATCAAGCAGACTATGAAGATAATGTTCAGGGTATCGAGTCAAAGGTAGCAATATCTATCAAACTAGCCGATGATATTATGCGATCGATCCCAAATTATCAAGATTAGTCGGGCATGAAATGTCGATCCAGCTAAGTAAGTCTCAGTAATATTTTACTCAAATCTCGTGCCCCTCGATCGTCAGTGCTGATCGATTGACAGTACCAATCGATCGAGCTATTTAGCAGAGACTATTTAATTCGATCAAGCCAGACCAAGGTTTTGCTAGGTTATTCACGTTTCTCAAGTACGATCGTCAGATGAGCAACCATTGCGCCAATTGCGCCGACAGCAGCCATGACGGGGAATAGAGCCGCACTGAGCACGCCACCAACCACCCCGACGGTTAAGGGGATTTCAATTAATGTGCGCCCTTCTTCATTTTTGAGAATAATCCGCCGAATATTACCTTGGTGAATCAGTTCCTTAATTTTGGTAACGAGTGCATCCCCCGTAATCGTAAATTCTTCTACCCCAATCTTTTCTTCAGTCTGAGTTGCGGGTGCTGTCGTTGCTAACTCAGCATGAACTCGTTCGACGTTTTGTTCGGAATCAACAGGTGCGTTCATAATTTCACTCTCCATCGCTGATGATAGCTCTAGCATAGAGGACAATGTTGAGAAACTTGTGAGGTCTTGTCAGTGAGATACAGCCCCAATAAATTTGGGACTGGTTCGATCGATAGTAGATATTTTTAGCTATCGATGAGTCAATAAATATTGACCATTGCCATTGTATTCACCATCACAAGTCGCAAAAGCGGTTGCTAATAGCAGTAAATAAAACCGCCAGATTCGCCGAAATTTGGAATAGTCCATCCCATAGTCCAACAGCTTGACACTGGCTTGAGCGGCATCAAATCGCTCTAACCAAGTCATAAATGTCTGGTGATAATTCATCCCATTGAGATACCATCGATCGATAGTTTGGAGATCGCGATTGTGACTGGGAATGGCATCATAGTTCCAATAACGACCGTGGGGGAAAATATACTTGTGGGTAAACCCCGATGACATATTGTTGGGGATGCGGGCGGTAATCAGATGAATGAAGACCTTACCCTCACTTTCGAGTAGGGATGAAAGTTTCTCGAACGCGTTAGTCAAATTTCCCACATGACAAAAGACGCCGATCGACAGAATCTTATCGAATTTTTGGCCGAACTGGACATCGTTTAAATCCCCTTCATGTAAGGTAAATCGACCGCCACTCAGAAAACTCTGAGGATCTTGCATTTTGTGCCGGATATATTCGCACTGGTGATGACTGAGATTTACCCCAGTAAACTGGACATTTGGGAATTTGGACATGATGTAATTGGGCACGCAACCCCAACCACAACCAAAATCCAAAATTCGATCGCCATCGACGATTTCGAGTCGTTCGATGACTCGATCGATCATCTGAATTTGGGCTGATTCTAAATCGGTGGCTCCATCTTCCCACCAGGCCATACTGTACTTGGGATAAATAATCGGCCAATCTCCCAACATCTGATTGAGCATCGCTTGGGGCAAGTCGTACTGCACCTGCATCAGTTCGCGTGAGGATTCAGCTAATCGATCGGATTCGGTTAAGACCCATTCATAGGGAGCGAGTAAACCGGGCGCGTGTTTGAATAACAAGGGCATCGATGCTTGCATTAGCGATCGAAAGACCAGATCGGGAATTTCTAAGCCATTAATATAAGCTTCCGCTAAGGTCATTTGACCGGCATTGAGCACACTAGCCATCAATCGGGTCATTTTATAGGCTAATGGACTTTGGATCGTCAGATTGTTGCCGATCGGAAGCTGTTTTGGCGGTGCTGGAAATAGATGTTCAGAAGTCATTTCAGTTGTACCCCCTATTCGTATCTCCAAAGTAGATCGATAAGTTGAGGAACTCGTGAAGACAGCGATGCTGTCCTTGCATTTCGATCGCATACCAGATTTATTGAAAGCGGAGAGCGGGGAAAAGACAAGTAAATTAAATGACTAACAGCTTCTGTTCAATCGAGTCAGCGTGTGCCCATGCCCCCTTCCAAAGCTTGCAGATCTGTGTCACGATCGATAAAAAGTCTTTGGGAGATGAGCCGATGAGAATTCTCGTAGTCGAAGACGATCCGGCAATTGCCTTCCTGATTGAGACGCTGCTGGAAAGCAATAAATATGCAGTAGATTTGGCAACAGATGGACAAGCAGGCATAGATCTGAGCGATGCTTATGAATATGATGCGATCTTATTGGATGTTACTTTGCCCAAAAAAGATGGCATGACTGTCTGCCGCGAGATCCGCGCCAAGGGCAATACCGTGCCGATTTTGCTGCTCACATCCCTAAATTCTCCGGCAGATCGCACCAATGGACTAAATGCTGGTGCTGATGATTATTTGGGAAAACCATTCGATCGCGATGAGCTACTAGCGAGAATTAGGGCACTATTGCGCCGCTCTCACGCACCCTCAGTGCCAATTTTGAGCTGGGGCAATCTCCATCTCGATCCGGTCAGTACTACTGTCACTTTTGGCGATCAGGTAGTCCCCGTTACCCCCAAAGAATATGCCTTACTAGAGCTATTGCTGCGCAACAGCAAGCGAGTATTTAGCTGTAATGCCATTCTCGACCACCTGTGGTCTTTGGATGCCCCTGGTGAAGATACTATTCGCACCCATATTAAAGGTTTGCGCCAAAAACTCAAGCAAGTCGGCGCAGCAGCAGATACGATCGAAACGGTGTATGGCATTGGTTATCGACTCAAACCCATCGATCCACCGGGAACGTCGCTGCTCAATGAGACTTGGGAGAAATTCAAGGGGCAAGTCCACGAGCAAGTTGCGGTATTAGAGCAACTGGCCGTGAGATTTTTAAACCGAGATCTCCAGTCCGATTGGCAAAAGATCGGCAAAAATATCGCTCATTCACTGATTGGTTCGCTGGGATCGTTTGGCTTTTCCCTAAGTTCGGAATTAGCGCGCCAAATTGAAAAATTACTCGGTAGTGGTCGAGATTTGACTGCCGAACAAGGGCAACTGCTATTTTCACTCGTCACCGCCCTCCGCGAAGAACTAGATCGGCCAATTTCGATTAGCGATCCGCACAGTTTTGAACCAGATATTGCGACAGATATTCTCTTGGTATCGACAGATAAAGATCTCGATCTCCACATCCAATCCCTAATCGCGGCGCGAGGATGGGTCGTACAAATTGTACAGACGATCGCGGCAGCTCGATCGCAACTCCAATATCATCGCAGTCGCTGTATTTTACTGACAGCGGCGGCGATCGAGCAAACAGATGAAGTGTTGCGCTTACTCGTCGAAGTCAACAAACAAGTGCCATTAGTCCCCGTCATTGCTATTGCCGATCCAGCGCATCTAGATCCAGCCTTACACCAGTTAGAGAATATTAGTATTTACCCGACTGCGATCACCGATCTGATGGCATCGATCGAACTAGCGATTTCCAATGCCGAATCCGCGCAGACGCATGTATTAGTTGTCGATGACGATCTGAAAATTTTGGCGATTTTGCGCGCACTACTAATCCCGTGGGGATTCAAAATTACGACCCTGGTCGATTCCCAAAAATTCTGGGAGGTTTTGCCCATCGCCAAACCCGATCTCGTCATTTTAGATATCGAAATGCCGATCGTTAGTGGGTTGGATTTATGCCAGTCAATTCGAGATCGATCGGAGTGGTCGGATCTGCCGATTATTTTTCTCACTGCCCACAATGAACCCAGCATCATTCACCAAGTTTTTGCGATCGGAGCTGATGATTTTGTGACCAAGCCAGTAATTGGACCCGAAATTATTGCGCGGATTACTAATTTAATGGAGCGTCAGCAGGTGCAAAGATTGAAAGTCACCCAATGGCAGCGCAGTGATGTCAATCGCTCTAAACTGGCAAATCGGGATAAAATTCAAGCAGCGTTGATGTCTATTAATGCTGCATTACCACAGGATAATGCCTTACAATCTCCTCAAAGTCGTCAGATCTTAAACCAATTAGATATTCTACAGCAATTACTGTTAGATACTTTTTAACTGCGATCGAATGAGGGCACAAAACTCAATAAAATTCTGGAAAGTTGGTAAATGATTGGCTTGTCTCTGAGATCTACTCTGCAACTCTTGGAGATAATATTCCTCTTGAACATCTCTAGGCTTTGTTTTAGAATATTGCATATTTCTGGCTGCAAATAATTCCTTCAAATAAGCCTCATGGAAGTGAGCATGAACATCTGATTCGTACTTGCCCATTAATTCTGGACATTCTTTTGAGACATCATAGTAGCGATTATAATCCAGCAATCTTTGTGATTGAGGTTGTCGAGAGTATATTTTGCTATTACCCAGAAACCAAGTTTCGATGCACCTATTTTGGATAACTATTTTTAGTTGAGTATTTTCAAGGTTTAGTTGATTTTCAAGAAAATATTCACGAACTTCCTGTTGCATGTACTCGACACTATTTTCCTCAGCATCCGTACAAATAATCAGATAATTGTATTTTTGGCTGATATTAATATTCTCTACAGCAGCTTCAACTTCTTCATAAAGAGAAGGATAACCACCACCACTAATTAAATAATAATTATTCGTGTGAGCTTGACTAGGATTTTTTACCCGTTGCAATTCTGGCAACAAATAACCCAGCCAAAATGGATATACTTGACGTTCTGTTTTGCCCTCAACTATAAAATACAAGTTCATCCGACCTGAATTCCCTCAGTATAATCTGGTAGATTGATGAGCTGAGTAAATACCTTATGTCTAGATCCTGACAATTCCTCATAATCAGTCGCATTTGTCGCAGTTACTAAGCTTCCTTTACGAGTAATAATTTTCCAATATTGCATCGGAATTTTATTGATAATATAGGGATGATGACTGGTAATGATAAATTGAATATCTTTTCGATCGTTTAACAACTCTGTTACGACATCAATACAGTTAACACCTAGACTATTCTCAAACTCATCGATTAGTAGGATACTGCCTTCTGCCAATAGATATATCTCGACAATATGAGCGAGGGTTTTCAACATGCCCATTGAAAGATTAGATTGAGTAATCCATTGATCTACCCCTATCTCCTTTAGCTCCAATGAAAAAATAGGGCTTGCTTTTTCAGACCATTCAAACCTTGATCGCGTTGTTAATATCCTGAAATCCGCAACTTGCTGAAATATTTCAATAAAATTAGACTTGACTCGATCGAATATCTCTCGATTGTTAATCCACAATAAGCCTAGTCGATCGACTAAAGTACCATTTATTCCTCTAATATCTGATAGTGATAATCCGTCTGTTCGATCGTGTATAGAGCTACCTACCCATCTTCCCGATTGTTGAACTTGACTATCAACAATCAAACTTAACCCATTAATTATTGGAATAATCTTATCTTTAGATCGCAAGATTTTAATTAAACTCTCTGATGGTGGGAACTTAGGCATCTCTATGCCT
>NZ_JANNDR010000520.1:0-3578 GCF_031378165.1 Chamaesiphon sp. OTE_75_metabat_556 | reverse complement strand
TGGCATCAGAGAGTAAGGTGTTGGGTGGACAATCGAAAATCCAAAATCCGATTAAACGACATCTGGTAAGCTCCGCCGCCGAATGTATAACCATAATAGACCGATCGTGCCGATCGTAATTCCGACTAAACTGATGACTTGTGAGATTCTGAGCGAACCAATCCACAGACTATCGGTACGTAATCCTTCGATCCAATATCGTCCGATCCCATAGGCAATTAAATAAACTAAAAAGAGCGAACCAGTCTTTAAATTATGGTGGCGAGTATTCTTAACAAATAACCACATCAGAATTGAAAACACGAGTAAATTCCAGAGAGATTCATACAAGAATGTCGGTTCAAAGTAATCATTTTTCACTGGGATGTATAACTTCCACGGTACTGCTGTCCGCGAGCCATAAGCCTCGGAATTGAAGAAGTTTCCCCATCTACCGATCGCTTGCCCCAAAGCCAAAGAAGGTGCAACAATATCGGCTAACTGCCAAAATGAAATCTGCTTGAGTCTGGCAAAGATAATTGCCGCGATCGTGCCGCCAATGATTGCACCATAAATCGCAATACCGCCTTCCCAAATTTTAATAATATCCAGCAGTGGCCGTTGAGAATAGGTGTTCTGCCACTCAAAGGCCACATAATACAATCGCGCCGCTGGAATCGCACCCAATACCAACCAAATAGCCAAATCGGCGATCGTTTCGGAATCGATCTGGCGGGTTTTGGCCAACCGCATCGATAAATTCACCCCAATCAACACCGCCGCAGCGATTAATACGCCATACCATTTCAAGCGAAACCAGCCCAGATGGAAAATCTCTTCGCCTGGAGACATAAATATCCAAGCTAGTAAGGATTGTCCCCAGATCAAGTGACTGCCAAGCTGGTTTGGCATCGCCAAATCCAAGCCAGCAAATTGCAGTGCAGAACCGAAATCGATACTGCTGATGGGGGAAAAATTGAGGAATTGGGCGAACATATGCAATTAGTTGACAGTGGATAGTCGATAGTCGATCTGGAGATCGCGCACATTAGCGATCAGATCTGGCGGCGAGCTTAAATATCTAAATCTGCCAATATTTTATCCATCTGCTGGGGATCGGGATAATGATTGATTCGCGGTTGCGGTTCGATCCTACACCCCAGATGTTCGGGTTCAAACTGCTCCCACTTGGTCGCTGGATCGACTGGTGTGGTTGCGGCACGAGGCGCGATCGGTTTGATAGCGATTCTCATTCTGAGAGGCTCCGCCAACGGATCGAGCGGTCTGCGCACCCACTGTGGTGGGGACTCCGGTAACGGCATTCTCGGTGCCATTAATGGTGGAGCCAGGATATCCGAGCTAGAAACAAAGTCTTCATCTTCAACCCATTCTTCCCACACCTCATCATCTCGATCGATCGACAAATCGAGATCTTCATCAGCATTCATCCCTGGATCGATCGATGAGATGAATAGTTCTGCAACCTGCCCGTTGGGGTGGCGAAGATCGGTAGGCAACTGCCCATCACCATTAATCGTTGAATTGGCCGGTAAGATCGCCAGAATCGCCTGAATCTGTTCTAAATATCCACGGACGCCCTGCTGACTGACGGCCAACTGGTCGAGATGTAGCTGTTGCAACTTGAGAAAATTCGGACTGGTAACGACGTTTTTACCTACTTCATTCTGGATATTGCCAGTGAGCAGATTAATTTTGGTGCGGAGATATTCGCCATCGGCAGATCGCTCTGGATCGGGATCTTCATTCATCTGAGTTGTAATCTCCAATTCGACCGTCTCTTGCACCACTAGCGCCAAAGCGTCATAAATTTGTCCTGATCGGAGTTTGTGTTGGAATTCTGCGCTGGAGATCATAGTTTTTGGATAACAGGACTCACCAGTAACTTGTGAGATCGTAGCCTAGTTCGGCCAGCATCGATCGTAATAATGGCAAGCTTAGACCAATTACATTACTATGACACCCTTCTATTCTGTCAATTAGGGCACTACCTTTTCCTTCTAAGGCAAAACCGCCAGCACAGGCTAAAGGTTCGCCTGTGGCGATATAAGCCTGAATCTGAGCATCGGTAACTTGCCCAAAGTACACCTGGGTAATCCCACAGCGCACGACTTGTTTGGCTTGGATCTGGTCGATCAGGGCGTGTCCGGTGTAGAGCTTGCCGATCCGACCCCGCATTTTTTGCCACCGAGTCAAGGCTTCGACCGGACCTTGGGGCTTGCCATGAATTTCACCATCAACCACCAAGATCGAATCACAGCCCAGCACCAGCGAATCATTGACCTGAGCGAGTACGACTTCGGCTTTGCGCTGTGCCAATGTCTCCACCAGTGCCACGGGATCGCTCAATTGGATTTGAGCTTCGTCAAAATGACTGACACAGACTAAGGGATTGATGCCCACACTCTGAAGCAATCGACGGCGAGCGGGAGAAGCAGAGGCAAGGACAAAGTTAATGGTCATAGTTTCGGAACGTTAGCAAATAATCCACGGGCGATCGACGACTAGGCAACACTGAAGGAGTTGACTACTTCAGTGAAAACTTGTTTCATTTTTTGCCACCGACGATCGGTAGTCGAAGCATTAAAGGTAAACAGTTTACCGCGACTGACCACGACACTAGCAATATTGTGACGTTTGCTAGTGGGCAGTTTGACATCATATTCGAGAATATAGTAAGTCTTGCCTTTGGCTTCATGGGTTTCGGCAGTAATTAATTCCGCTTCCCGTCCCGATCCTGGCGGGGCGATCGCATTTTTCCCTAGTTTATAACCAACATCGGAGGCCGTACCGAGATCGCTGAGTTTTTTATCTTTGTCTACCTGACTGATCACGACACTGACATTTTCACTCGATTCGATCAAGTCGTGGAAAATAATATCCGCACCCTTGGTCGTTTTGACCGCGACCCAACCATTAGGATAGAGAAACTTATAACCATCTGTGGTATCGATATAGCCCTGCAATCCAGCAGCGTCAGCAGGAGCGACATTCAGTTGTAATCCGATCGCCAGTGCCAGCATTAGCGACACGATAGCTTGTTTGCACATAAAATTCTGATGTTAATAGCGATGCTTATCGGTAACAATTATAGACTTAGTTAGGCTTTAGGCTTTAGGCTTTAGGCTTTAGGCTTTAGAGGGTAGGCTTTAGGTTTTAGGAGGTAGAAGGTAGGCTTTAGATTAGAAGGCAGAAGGCTCGATAGTTTTGGAACTGCGTTCCCAGTCTCCAAGTCCCCAAGTCCCCAAGTCCCCAAGTCCCTCTGTCTCCCCGTCTCCCAGTCCTACTCCCCATCGATCGATTCCCCGGCATATTCTGGCTGCTGAACCATATTATGGGCTTGTTTGCGCGCGAGTTCCAGCGTGCCTTCGATCGTGCCTTTGATCGTGCCGGCAATGGGGACAGAGACGATCACGCCGAGCAGTCCGGCAATTTGGCCGCCAGTGAGCAAACAGATCAAAATCGCGATCGGATTTAAGCCGATAAATTCACCCATCAGTCTGGGGGCTAACAAGTTATCTTTGATTTGCTGGACGATTAATGAAGCAATTAACACCGATACACTCAGGGGAAAGTTTTTG
>NZ_JANNDR010000433.1:0-11496 GCF_031378165.1 Chamaesiphon sp. OTE_75_metabat_556 | reverse complement strand
CACCAGCACCGAGCAACAATCGCTGCCGCTCCTGGGAAGCATGTAAAGCCTGTCCCAAAAACATCCCCAGGTTGGCACCGATTTCTACGCTTGGACCCTCTGGCCCCAATGATGCGCCAGTTCCTAGCGATACTGAGGCGGCGACCATTTTGACCAAACCCCGCCACGGGGTAATCTTTTGGCTGTCTTGGGTAGCCGCAATCATTGAATTCATATTAGGGCCAAAATCCTGCCAATACCACCGCATCATGCCGACGATCGCGCCACCTACTATCGGCACCAATGCCAATGGCCAAGCACCTTTCACGCCCTGAATATGGAATAGTCCATCGATTTTATCGACGATGAGCGTATGAGAGGAGCTATTAAATAGATCGATCAGGTAGTGAAATAAAACTACTCCCAATCCAGCAGCCCCACCGATCAAGACCGATAGCAACATTACTACCAGACCGGGAGAGGGTTCGAGCCGATTGAGCTTGCTAGTCAGGCGCGAGAGCACTGGTGCCATGGGGGACACTGATGATGGCGGAATTACGGTCATGGATAACGCCAGAACTATGAGAGAGTGATTAAATTTTGTTAATTAAATTGTAATGTTTATTTGACTCAAATGGGAATAGGGAATAGGGGGTAGGGTGTAGAAAATTTATGGACGCAAGCGTCTTTGTTCGAGTCACCCAGTCTCCCAACGCCCCTAACCTCGATCGATCGATCCTTCCATCGCTGTTTGTAACTCTTGGGTGAGATCGGTCGTGGCTTGTTGGGCTTGCCTGCGGCCACTTTTATACCGATCCCAATAATCGGAGAGCGGGATGGCATTGCCAATAGTCATCAGGACGCGACGATCGCCGAGAATGGGGCGGGTGGCTAACTGGCGATCTTGAATCTGAGCAATGATATCCCATAACAGCAAGGCGATCTCTGCGAACCGCTCGATCGTCGGTCGATCTTTGACATAAGAGCTGGTAACAGCAATAAAGCTTTCGACAATCCGCATGTGCCACATGCGTAAGTCAGCTTCAGTAGCAATCCGATCGGCTAATTTACGACTGACAGGGGATAAGTTTTCGGGGGATATCAATTCCTCGCGATAGATCCAGTCCCAACCTGCGCGTTCGATGTTGCGAACGCGATCGGTTTTAGTGCCTTGGGGTGGGAGATTGAAATAACTTTCGGATACTTGCAGGGCAAAATCTAATAGCTGCTGGAGTCGTTGCGAAATTTCTGTGCGCGACAGCGGTTGTGCGATCGACGGACGTTCGGGGATTTGATACTGGTAGAACTGGGCGTAAAAATTCTCGACTTGATAGAGCAAATGTTGGCTCAGATGGTAAAACCTGTCGTAGAGCAGTTTACGCATCGGTCGCCCATCACTTTGAGCGATCGCCACCAGCGAGTCATATCGATCGACAACTAGTCCACAGGCTGTCTCCAATTCACAAATTAAACTTTCGAGTTTGTCCCACGGCTCATGGAGATAATAATATTGAATGCCGATCGGGACGATCGCCACATCCTCATCTCGCCTCAATCTCATCAGATCTGCCATCCCCCCAAAGCCAATCTGAGCCGCGAGCGACTCCAGCGGACTGACCGACTCACTCTGTCCGTTACTCGCACCCTCAGGTGCGATGGCAATGGGCATTTCACCGTTAAGTAGCAACTCTCTTGCTGTCTCGATCGCCACCCGGTCGGTGCGACCCCGCTGGATCGGAATGCCCCCCAATCGGGGATAGATCCAAGCGGCAAATTTACCCGCCCACAGCGGTAGGCTCCGATCGTAGATAAAGTGAGCGAAGATCGGCGATCTGAACACAATTCGATGCCTTCTGGCTGCGATCGGTAATATTTTGGTCAATAGGTATCCCAGACAAAAAGCATCATCGCGACTGGGATGTCTAAAAGCCATGATCAGTCGCAGCCTACCCGTCTGCGCTTGTTTGTAAACTTCCACTAACCGATCGATATCAGTGACATCGATCTTCAGAATATGCAGTTTGTATTTTAACCAGTAAGGCAACAGCCAGACGACTAGCCGGAGCACCAAAAGATTGAATTTTGGGGCTAAAAATGCTAACCGAGGTTGAGCTGTGGTGATTTGGGGCATGTGAAAAATACTCTCTGACCCAGTTGAGGATACCTTTAATTGTAAAATTAATCACCGTATAAATGACTGATTTCACAGGTAGTATCTAGGATTGAGAGCCAGTATCGCCTCATTAGCACCGCTCTAGAGACTAAATTCCTAGCTCAATTCAGAACGCTGTCAACTATCAAAGGTTAAACCCGATTGAGTTGAATGACTTTGGCTGCTGCTGACTCTCTGGCAACTCGAATCAGTAGTGCCGACTGGATTAACGATGCAATCATCGAACTCCCGCCATAACTAAACATCGGTAGTGGTAAACCCGTCGTCGGTAGCGTACCCGCAGCCACACCAATATTAAATAACGATTGAATCACAATAAAAGTAGTCGCACCGACAGCAATCAGGCGATGTACTGGCTGCTGACTGCGCCGCGCGATTAATAAACCCAAAGTGGCATAACTCATCACCATGATGAGCAGCAATAAGCTCCCAATCAGGCCGAATTCTTCGGCAAACACCGAGAAAATAAAGTCTGTATCATGAATGGGTAAATAATCTAATTTTTGTTGCGATCGACCGAAGCCATTGCCCCAGAAACCGCCAGAACCGATCGCATATAGACTTTGAACCAATTGAAAGCCATTACCTTGGGCATCTGCCCACGGATCGATAAATGAGATCACCCGCGCGCGTTGGTATGAGTTGAGCATCAAACTCACCCCCGCCACCATCACACCACCAAGAGCCGTAAAAGTTAATTGTCGCAGCGGCAAGCCAGCAGCAAACGCGATCGACCATAACCCTAGCGCACACAGGGATGTCGTACTTAGATTCGGTTGTTTTAAAATTGCCAATAACACTAATGCAAAAATTCCCAACCAAGTCGCCTTTACCTTGGGGGGATACTGCTGCCATTTGCCAAATAGCTTGGCGGCTTGCAATACTAGCAGGGGTTTGATCAGCTCTGAGGGTTGAATGACGATCGGCCCAATCCCAATCCATCGTGTCGCCCCCATCGTATTTTTGCCAATTCCCGGCAGTGCCGTCATCAACAGCAGGAGCAAGACCCCCAGCAACATCCAGTGAGCAACTTTGAGCAGCTTGCGCAGTGGCAGATGGACGATCACATTAAAAATGAATAGGCTGATTACCACCGCAATAATTTGGCGATTAAAATAATATAAGCCATCTTTTCTTTCGATCTCGCCATGATAATAAGACGCCGAGAATAACACTACCATCCCGATTGTCAGCCATAAAAAAGTCAACCACCGCATCAATCGCGCTGTTAGCGACCAGTCTTTTACTGTGGGGTCAAAAAATGGAATCAAAAGGCGCAAATTCACGATAGTGCTCAAGAGGGGATAGGGTGCAAGCTGATCGACAATCCGACAGATAGGATAATTTTGACTCAAGCTCAATCTGAAGTGGGCTTGCCAGACCAGATCGAAAACTTATACTATTTAACCACAACACCTAATTATTCGAGCTATTCTCTAGAATCCCGACTACATCGCCTCGTCTCCTCTAATTTTCCTAATGTTAAAAAATATCATTATTACTAACTGGCAACGCTGGTCGCTGGGTTTGGCCGTCTTGGCGATCGCGATCGGCATTAGTAGTTGTCAACAACTAATTAGTTCTTCTACTGCGGCAACTAACCAACGATTAGTCTCGGCAATTCTTAGCGACCCCAAAACTTTCAACCCCGCCTTGAGTAATGAATCGCCAAATATTTTTGGTTATGTCGGTGAAGGCTTAATTACCGAGAATGGTAAAGGCGAAATCGAACCAGCATTAGCTAAATCCTGGGAGATTTCACCCGATCAAAAGCAGATTACTTTTACGCTCAAACCAAATCTCAAATGGTCTGATGGCGTGCCGTTGACGATCGATGATGTGGCTTTTACTTTTAATGAAGTCTATTTTAATGAGGCGATTCCTACTGACACGCGCGATATCCTGAAAATTGGTAAAAAGCGGCAATTACCAACTGTTAAAAAGATCGACGATAGTCGGATTGAATTTACAACACCAGAACCATTTGCTCCCTTCCTCAGATCGTTGGGCGTCAGCATCCTCCCCGCCCATATATTACGACCGACGATCGCTAAAAAAGATAGTAAAGGCAAACCTCTATTCTTGAGTACTTGGGGTACTGATACCGACCCGAAGAAATTGGTTTCTAATGGCATGTTTATGCTGGACTCTTATACTCCTGGCGAACGATTGGTTTTTAAAAAGAATCCCTACTACTGGCGCAAGGATGCCCAAGGTGAACAGCAGCCCTACATCAATAACGTAGTTTGGCAAATTGTCGAATCTACAGATACAGCTCTAGTTCAATTTCGATCGGGCGGACTGGATTCATTTGGTGTCTCGCCTGATTTCTTTTCCCTGCTCAAAAAAGAAGAGCAAATTGGCGGCTACAAAATCTACAATGGTGGAGCCGCAACCGGTACCACGTTTATGTCTTTCAATCTCAATCAAGGCGAACGCGATGGTAAACCATTAGTCGATCCGATCAAATCACGCTGGTTTAATAATGTCAAATTTCGGCAAGCGATCGCCTATAGTATCAATCGCCAGCGGATGATTAATAATATCTATCGGGGGTTGGGTGCGCCGCAAGATTCACCAATTTCGGTGCCTAGTCCTTACTATTTATCCCGCGAGCAAGGATTGCCCAGTTATGATTACAATCCGCAGAAAGCTAAAGAACTATTTGCGGCTGCTGGCTTTACATATAATGAGCAAAAAAAACTCGTTGACGATCGCGGTAATCTAGTCAGATTTACGTTGGTAACTAATTCAGGTAATAAAATTCGCGAAGCCTTGGGTACGCAGATTAAGCAAGATTTAGCACCAGTGGGCATTGATGTCGATTTTACACCGATCGCGTTTAGTCTGCTGGTTGAAAAAATCGATAGCTCGCTGCAATGGGATAGTTTGTTAATTGGTTTTACTGGCGGCGTCGAACCAAATGATGGGGCGAATTTTTGGTCTGTAGATGGTGGTTCCCATCTCTTTAATGTCAAACCCCAAGTGGGCAAGCCCCCGATTACCGATCGCCAAGTCGCCGATTGGGAAAAGAAGATCGACGAATTATATATTCAAGCAGCCCAGGAATTAGATGAAGGTAAACGTCGTCAACTCTATATCGAAACGCAGAAAATTACACAGGAGAATGTACCGTGTATCTATTTAGTAAATCCTTTGTCTTTATCAGCAATTAAAAACCGCGTTAAAGGGATCGACTATTCCCCAATTTCAGGAGCATTCTGGAATCTACACGAACTGAGAGTCAGCGCAGAGTAATTCTTGAATTAATCACATCTTTCACTAATATATAAGGACTAGTAAAAGCTTAGCTTTGTGGGTACCCTGGATCTACACTAAGCAATAGTGTATTTAAATCTAGTGTAAGATGTGAGATTATTCAGATTTGGCGATCGATTGCTTGAGAAACTTCGCCCATTCAGCCGCCATCGGTACTTCGGTAAACGGAATCTCGATCAATTCAACCGGATCGATCGACTCAAACCGGAGATCGATCTTCTTAGCCTTCAATGGGAGATCGTCTAAATCAATAACATGATTATCGACGATTAATTGAATTCTTTGAATGCGATCGAGGCTAAATGTTTGCAGATCTTTGGGTTCATTTTTAGTTGGTTTACCCCAACTAATCTCTCGATCTTTGAGTCCCATCACGGCATAAATATCATACTTACAGCGATCAAATCCGATCGCCCATCGCTTGTAAGCTTCGATTTTCTGATATTCATTCGATCCCGCTCTTGCCAGCCAGATAAATGCTCCAAGCAATGGGAGCCACATTAAACCGCGTTCCATACAGAAATAGGTGATGGGGACTATGCAACTAGTATAGCTTGACGATCGAGTGATGTTTGTCGGTGGTGGCGGCATTCGAGCTGCTGCTGAGTGGATGGAGCTGGATCTGGGTGTGGGATCCAGTAATTGCCTTGCGGACAATCGATCGTCAGAACAATATACAATCGTTGTATGAGTTTCTGTCTAGATCTAGCCTCTACAGTCGATCAATCGTCGTTTTAACAGTAGTTGTATTCGAGTTAATACATTTACAACTTCGAGTTTCAAGATCAAGAATCAACCGCTCAGATATTTTCGGAACTATCAACTGTTTAATCGAACAAAATGCGTCAATCTACTCTCCATCAACTAAAAGTATTTGAAACTGTAGCGAGATTAACTAGCATTACTCGCGCCGCAGAAGAGTTGTCTTTGACACAGCCGACAGTTTCCATGCAGATTAAACAACTCACCCAAAACGTGGGAATTCCGCTGTTCGAGCAAATTGGTAAAAAGTTGTATTTGACTCAAGCCGGACAGGAATTATTAGTTACTTGCCGCGAAATCTTCGATCGATTATCGCGGTTTGAAATGAAAGTGACCGATCTCCAAGGTCTCAAACAAGGTAAGCTCAGAATCGCGACGATTACTACGACTAAATATTTTATGCCGCGCGCGATCGCGCCTTTTTGTCAACTTTATCCAGGGGTAGATGTCGCCCTCGAAATTACCAATCACGAGCGAGTTATCGAACGGCTGAATGAAAATCTCGATGACTTATATATCATTAGTAAGATACCCGATCGATTGGATGTCGCTTTACACCCCTTTCTGGAAAATCCGCTGGTAGTCATTGCACCTAAAAATCATCCCCTAGCGAAAGAGAAAAACATCCCAATTACCAGACTCCAAAATGAACAATTTATCATGCGCGAACGCGGTTCGGGAACGCGGGCAGCAGTAGAACAATTATTTACCAAGCATGGTGTCTCCGTGAGAGTCCGCTTGGAACTGGGCGGCAATGAAGCGATCAAACAGGCGATTGGCGTGGGTTTGGGGATTTCAGTCCTGTCGCAACATACTTTTACCCCAGAAGCCGCGATGTCGGGACTGACAATTTTAGATGTTCAACATTTTCCGATCGAACGGCATTGGTATCTGATTTATCCCGCCGACAAACAACTATCGATTCTAGCGAGTACCTTCTTTGATTTTCTTCAACAAGAATCTCAGACAATTGCTAGTAAAATGCGCTTGCAAATTAGTAATTGAGATCTGGCGATAATTCCCGAACAGATATAGCACTTTTCTAAATTACGAAGTACAATCTTTCCCCGTTCCCCGCTTTCTCACTAATAACATACTTCATCGACAAGGAAAGTGCTGGACATGCAAAAAGCAACACTACAACAGGAGCTTCAGGGATCTCTATTTTTTAATTTTGTCAAATGTGGAGTTGCACTAGCCTAGTAGTGGATGGCTCCCGTCTTAACAGTATTTTAGAGATATGTAGGTTGTCGATTCGTGTCGCTTTTGGAGTTGGAGTGAGACAGCAAATATCCAAATAATCTAGAACTAATTTTCTCCTATTAGATCGATAATCTAACCTGTACGGTCAGTTATCTGTGGACATCGAAGCTATTTGCTTCTTGTCTATTAAGTTAGCACCTAAACGACTAATTGCTTGCGATCGCAAGCAATATTTATAAAATTGAGAGTGCACACTGCGGAAACTATACATAAAGTTAACCGCTTAAAAAATATTGTAAACTAGAGTTGAGCTACGCATATTAAGGTAGCTTGCGCACTAATATTTAAGAAATTTCAGTGATAGATCGATTAGAGGCTAGTTTCGATCAAGTGTTGGCTGGTTTACTCACCAGTCTCCGTGCTGACGAACAATTTACGTTGCGGTTGCAGGGCGAAGTCAGTCAGTTTACGCGGTTCAATCATGCCAAAGTGCGTCAGACGGGGATCGTGACTGATGGTAGTCTCCAACTGAAACTGATTTCCCAACAACGGAGCAGTTCGGTAGAGTTTCCGTTTACTGGTGAGGTAGACATCGATTTACCTCAGGTGCAAGCGGCACTGGCAGCCCTGCGCCTGGAAGTACCGCAGCTACCCATCGATCCCTATTTAGTATTGCCCACCGGAGCTGCTACCAGTTATGAGGTACATGCTGGCGACTTATTACCAGCGGTGGCAGTGGTCGATAGCTTGCTGCCAGAAGTGGCGAGCTTAGACTTTACAGGTTTGTACGCTGGCGGAACAGTGATGCGGGGCTATGCCGATAGTAGCGGTCAAAAACACTGGTTTGCGACCGAATCCTATACTCTGGATTACTCGCTGTTTACTCCCACCGGACAAGCCGTCAAAGGCACTCTCGCGGGCAGTCATTGGGATAATGCCACTTATCAAGCCAAAATTGCCGAATCGAAAACGCAATTAGCCCGATTAGCGCAACCGCTCAAAACGATCGAGCGCGGCAAATATCGCACCTATTTAGCTCCAGCAGCCACTGCTGACTTGTTGGGAATGCTATCTTGGGGCGGGATTAGCGAGGCAGCCTTGCAGCAGGGGCGGAGCTGTTTTGGGGCATTGCAGCGCGGCGAACAATCTCTATCTCCCCAGTTGACGATCTCCGAAAATTTCCAACGGGGGTTGGTGCCAAGATTTAACGAACTCGGTGAAATTGCGCCTGCCCAGCTAACGCTGATCGATCGCGGCAGCTTGGCCAATACCTTGGTCAATGCCCGCACGGCTAAAGAGTACCAAAAACCTGCCAATGGTGCCAATCGCAGCGAGTCACTCCGTTCGGCAGAAATTCAAGCTGGAGATCTCACACCCGATCGGATTTTAGCCAGTTTAGATACAGGCTTATACTTATCCAATCTCCATTATCTCAACTGGAGCGATCGACCGACGGGGCGCGTGACTGGGATGACTCGCTATGCGAGTTTTTGGGTCGAACGGGGTGAGATCGTTGCACCGATCGCCAATTTGCGCTTTGATGAAAGTCTCTACCGGTGCTGGGGCGAGAATCTAATCGCCTTGACCAACCATGTGGAATTTATTCCCGATGTCGATACCTATAGCAGTCGGCAACTGGGTGGGAGCTGGGTACCTGGTTTATTAGTTGAAGATTTTACATACACGCTATAAAAAGATCGCTATTTTTATACATTCTCGCGATCGAACATGGAGATCCCGTCTCAATTGCCGATTTTTATGGGCATAATAGCTTATATCAATGTGAGGTAATTGTGCATTAACAGGTTGAAGCTAGTCTCGATCTCATCAGCCGCTGCAAATCTCGCGGTGACATACTTCCTAGCATTTACAAAAGCTGTCAACTGTCAACTGTCAACTGATTTCATGTCCAAACCGGAAGACCAATTCAAAGTTCATTTCTGGGGCGTGCGGGGGAGTATTGCTTGCCCTGGAACTACCACTGTTCGCTACGGCGGCAACACGCCCTGCGTGGAAATGTTAGTTGGCGGTTATCGGCTGATTTTTGATGCGGGTACTGGCATTCATGTCTTGGGACAATCCTTGCTCGGTCATCTTCCCGTCAGCGGACATTTATTTTTTTCACATTCCCATTGGGATCACATCCAGGGCTTTCCCTTCTTTTCCCCGGCATTTATGGAGGGGAATGAGTTTGATATTTATGGTGGCGTAATTCCCCACGGTGTGACGATCGAGCATCGTCTCCACGATCAAATGACCCAACCCAATTTTCCGGTACCATTGCAGGTAATGGGCGCAAATCTGAGGTTTCACAATCTCGACTATGGCGACACAGTCAATTTGGGTGACGTCACCATCTCGACTGGTGCCCTCAATCATCCTGGCGGCGCAATGGGTTATCGCGTGAGCTGGCAGGATTATGCGGTTGCTTATATTACCGATACAGAGCATTTCCAAGATAAACTCGATCGCAATGTTTTAGTATTAGCCGATCGCGCTGACGTCCTAATTTACGATGCTACTTACACCGATGAAGAGTACGATCGACCCCAAGCTAGTAAAGTTGGGTGGGGTCATTCGACTTGGCAAGAAGGTGTGAAAATTGCCAAAGCTGCAAATGTCAAACAGCTCGTAATTTTCCATCACGATCCCACTCATAATGATGAATTTATGGACGCGATCGAGTTACAATCGCAGCAAGTTTTTCCCACCGCGATCGTGGCGCGTGAGGGCATGGACATCTTAGTCGGCGAACGGGCGGCGATTTCTGCTCAATTGGAAACAGCTAATTAACTAAATGTCTAAATATCAGCAAATATATGATGTCGTCAGGAAAATTCCGCCTGGAAAAGTCCTCAGTTACGGGCAAGTTGCTGAATTAGCGGGTTTATATGGCAAAGCGAGATTGGTCGGTTATGCCCTATTTCGAGTCGAGATTGCCTCAGATATTCCGTGGCAACGCGTCGTCAATGCCAAGGGTGAAATTTCTTATTCGATCGCCCGTAGTGGTGGTGACTACTTGCAGAAAACTTTACTAGAACGAGAAGGGATTCAATTCACCCCAGCTAATCGGATCGATCTCAAAATATACCGCTGGCAAGCACCATTAGATTTGATGGATCACTAGCTAAAATCTAGGCAAATTCTGCCAGTTCCAGCCACCGTTCCGTCGTAGAGTCGATCGATTTATTAACTTGTTCCAAGTCGGCTGTGAGTTTCTGAAGCTGATTATATGCAGCATTCGGCGAATGTGCTAACTCTTGCTCCAGCTTGACTTTATCCGACTCCAGTTTGGCAATCTGAGCTTCGAGCTTGGTAAATTCCCGTTGTTCCCAGGTGGATAAACGGCGTTTCTTCTCCTCTTTAGGTGCTTCTGGGGCGTTGGCGGAGCCTGTCGGAACGATTGTCGCAACTGGCGCAGCTTTGGCGACTGTTTTAGTATTCAATCGATCTCTAGCAGCCAATTTATCAGCGGTAGCTTCGGCTTGCTTATAGTCGAGATAGACAGAATAATTACCTGGATATTCGCGGACATTACCTTTGTCTTCGAGGGCAAATATTTTCTCCACAGTGCGATCGAGGAAGTAGCGATCGTGGGAAACTACAATCACGCAGCCGTTAAATTCCGAGAGATATTCTTCTAATACGCCCAGGGTTTGGACATCGAGATCGTTAGTCGGCTCGTCGAGGATTAAGACATTCGGCATACTCATCAGGACGCGCAATAGAAATAACCGTCGCTTTTCACCACCAGATAGTTTATTAATCGGTGTATATTGTTGATTCGGTGTAAATAGAAACCGCTCCAACATTTGCGAGGCACTGATTTGGCTGCCGTCGGCGACTTTGACATATTCACCAACTTCTTTAATATAGTCGATCGCGCGGAGTTGTTCGGTACCAGCTTCTTGCAAGTCTTCAGAATGTTGGTCGAAGTAACCAATATGAATGGTGCTACCGATATCTACTTTACCACTGTCGGGGGCTAATCGACCGATACAGATATCCATCAGAGTAGATTTACCCGCGCCATTTTCACCGATAATACCGATGCGATCTTCGGGAGAAAACTCATATGTGAAGTCTGAAATTAATTTGCG